>JALUMP010000114.1 GCA_027039745.1 Candidatus Parcubacteria bacterium | reverse complement strand
CTAAACATGACGAATTTCCTAAATTATTTATTCAAATGACAAAAGTTGGAGAAGAATCTGGTCAATTGGCTACTATTTTAAAAACCATGGCTGACTTTTATGAAAAAGAGGTTATGGCAGCAGTAAGTGCTATGGTCGCGTTGTTAGAACCAATAATTATTACGGCATTAGGTGGTGGGGTAGGGTTATTATTAGCTGCGGTTTTGCTACCAATTTATTCTATAACAGGAGGGTCAGCTGCTGGTATATAGAAAATTTTAGTATATAATTATATAATAATGGTAGAAATAATTAACACATCATTTATTCCTAAGCAGGCGCTTAGTAAAAAGAAAAAGAAAAAAGGTTTTAAGATAAATGTATTTTTTTTAATTTCTTTAGTGATTTTTTTGTCAACAATCATAGGGGCAGTAGGAGTTACTTTGTGAAAGATGGATATAGAAAAAACAAATGAAGAATTTACAAAACAATTAACAGAAAATAGAGACGATTATAGTATTGATAGTATCAAAAAATTTTCTGATTTGAACAAAAGGATACAGGCTGGAAATATATTATTAAATAATCATTATAATGTATTACCTATTTTTAGATTTTTAGAGGCAGAGACACAGACAAATATAGTTTTGACAGAACTAAATTTAGAAGAACGTGATTCTGTATTAGCAATAACAGCACAAGGGTTAGCCCCAGCATTAAGTGATTTGTATTTACAATCAAAATCATATGGAAAAAATCAGAATATAAAAAATTTAGTGATGTCAAATATTTCTAGAACACAAGATGGGTTGGTTTCTTTTGATCTAGAATTTGAAGTAGATAAAAAAGATTTAAGTATTAGGGAGTTTAGTAGTAGTGGTAATAATAATTAAAATATTATGAATTTAGTTTTTCCAATTATTCTAATAGCAATTTCTGTAGGGACTTTTTTGACTTACATTGATCCACATTATCAGGGTATAAAAGAATTGCAAAAAACAAAGGTAGCTTTTCAAGAGAAATTTGATAAAGCAGATGAAATTAATGAAAAAAAACAAAAATTGAATGATCAATATACAGCTATTTCATCATCTGATTTGACAAAAATTAATAAATTTATTCCTGACCATGTTAACAATATTGAATTAATCGTTGATATAGATAGGATTGCTAAGAAAAACAATATTAGAAATATGAGTGATATTACATTGATTCGTGATGCTTCTAAAAGTGTTAAAAAAGGAGTTGATGTTGGTAAAATAAAAATAAAAGAGGATACTAATTATTCATCAGTTGTATTGAGTTTTTCATTTGTGTCAAATTATCAAAATTTTCAAAAGTTTTTAGATGATTTACATAAATCATTAAGATTAGTGGACATTGTTGATTTATCTTTAAGATTACAAGAAAATCAAGGAGAAGAAAGTACGGGAGATAATTATATGTTTACATTATCAATTCGAACGTATTGAATAAATAATTAATATGAATTTTTTAAAATTAGTCAAAAAAAATGTAAATAAAATTATTATAATAATAGTTGCTGTGTTTATTATTACTTTTGCTTATAATTATATGCAGGATAAACCAAAAGAGGCTATAACAGAAAATGTTACTGATGAAAATTATGATGAGCAAGCAATGCAAATTATTAAAACGTTGAATGAGCTAGAAAAAATTAACATTGATCCAGATTTTTTCACTGAAAATTTACAAAATACAGGTAGTTCTAATTTAGTATCTTTTCAAGATCTTATTGATTTTTCAGAAAAAGATATTCCATTAAAAGATGTTGGTAAACCAAATCCATTTGCTGTAACTGAAGGCACTTTTATTACTAATGTTTTAGATTCTAATAATAGAGAACCTATTACAGCTATACCAGAGAATAATGTAGATTCAAACAAGCAAGAAAATACAATACCAGAAACCATAGCCGGATAGGACAGATGGTTGTAAGGTGTTATAGTGTATCTTTTGTTTTTTTGAAAATAGTATTTATTTTTTGTTGTCAGTAGGTATTTAATTATAAAAAATTAGGAATATCATCTTAAATGTTATATAATTTTTTGTATAATATTTTTTTATGTCATCATTAATAGATAAATTTATAGAGAATAAAATTATTAGTCCAGAGGAGGCTTTTTCTGTAAAAAAAGAAATGGAGTCCACTTCTAAAACATTAGATCAGGCTTTAATAGGTATTGGAATACCAGAAGAAAAAATTGTAAAAATAAAGAAAGATTTTTTTTCAGATATTCCTTTTGCTGAATTTGATAAAAATAAAACTGTTCCCGAAAGTGTTTTAAATTATATTCCAGAAGATTCTGTAAAAAGATATAAAATTGTTCCGTTAGGTATTGATGATGGATATTTAAATGTTGGGATGTTAGATCCTGGAGATATGACAGCAAATACAATTTTGCAATTTATTTCTAGTAAAGCTGGAATGCCGTATAATATATTTTTAATTTCTCAATCACATTATGATTATATTTTATCTAGTTATTCTGGAGTAAAAGGAGAAGTTTCTAAGGCTCTTGGAGAATATTCTTCGGTTCAGGAGCGTGAAATGCAGAAGTTACAAAAAAACGAAGATAAAGATATAAATGAAGCTGATGTTATTAGAGAAGATGCTCCAATTGCTAAAATTGTTACAAATATTATAAAAGGAGCTGCGTCTCAAGATGCTTCTGATATTCATATAGAGGTTTCAGATAAAAATATCAGTGTAAGATATCGTATAGATGGTGTTTTAAAAAAATCTTTATCTCTCCCAAAAAATATTCATAGAGCTGTAGTTGCTCGTGTAAAGATTATGGCATTTATTAAAATTGACGAAAGAAGAAAACCGCAAGATGGTAGGTTTTCTCAAAGAATTTTGGGTAGAAAGATAGACTTTCGTGTTTCTACATTTCCAACTTTTTATGGTGAGAAGGTTGTGATGAGGCTTCTAGAACAAGATCGTGGGGCATTAGCTATTACAGATCTTGGTTTTACAGAAGAAAATTTAGAAAAAATAAATAAAGCAATTGCGCATACATACGGTATTTTATTAGTTTGTGGTCCAACTGGTTCTGGTAAAACAAATACTTTATATTCATTATTGAATGAAATTGATAAAGTAGAAAAGAATGTTGTTTCATTAGAAAACCCGATTGAGTTAAATGTTCCTGGGGTATCACAATCTCAAGTTAGACCAGATATTGGATATACTTTTTCTACAGGATTAAGGTCTATTTTAAGGCAGGACCCTGATGTTATTATGGTTGGGGAGATTCGTGATGAAGAAACAGCTAAGTTAGCTATAGAGGCTTCTTTAACTGGACATTTAGTATTATCTACTATTCATACAAATACATCGTATGATGTTCCTCAGCGTCTTGTTGATATGGGGGTAGAACCTTATCTGATAGGTCCGACATTGATAGTGTCTATTGGACAAAGGTTAATTAGAAAAATAAGACCAGACGCAAAACAAGAAAGAGAAATGACTGATGAAGTTAAGTTATTTGTTCAGGATCGTATAAAAGATTTATCAACGGATATTCAAAAAAGATTTTCTGGTAAAAAAATGTATACCACAGAGAATGTTACAAAAGAGGGAGATAATGGTCTTAAGGGGCGAATTGCTGTTTTTGAGGTATTAGAAATGACTGATAAAATTCGAAGATTAATTTTAACTGATCCATCATCTTTGTCTATTTATTCAATAGCTAGAAAAAATGGTTTTATTACTTTTAAAGAAGATGGAATTTTAAAAGCTCTTGCTGGAGTAACTACTTTTGATGAAGTTTTAAAATTATAAAATTTTTATATAAAAATATATGCCTATAAAATTTAAAACAGCAAAACATGTTCAGAAACTGCAAAAATTAAGACAACAGAGTGAGGAGTTGATGGTTGAAGTATATTCTAAAAAATATGGAGTTCAATATATTGATTTATCATTAGTTCCAATAAATACAGATGCTTTGAGAGTTATTCCAGAAGATAGAGCAAGGGCTCATGGTATGGCAGCTTTTAATCTAGTAGGTAGGAAGTTATTTTTAGCTGTATTGTCGCCATTACCAGATTTTGTGCAAGAGGAAATAAAGCGTCTTGAAACAAAAAAATATGAGGTAGAGTTATATATGGTCTCTAAGCGTTCTATTCAAAAAGCATGGTCACGTTATGGTGATATTTCTTATGCCGTTAAAACAAAAAAAGGAGTAATAGATATTTCGTCTGATGATATTCAAGATGTTTTGAAACAAATAAAAACTATTTCTGATGTTCGTGGGTTATTAAAAAATGCTTCAGAGTCAAAAAAAGCTTATATGGTTTCAAAACTGATAGAATTAGCTTTGTATTCAGCTTATGCCATTGGTGCATCAGATGTGCATATTGAACCATCCGAGAGCGATACAATTATACGTTTTAGGATTGATGGTATTTTGGTAGAAGTAATTAAAATTAATTTAAATACATATGGAAGAATTTTATCTAGGATCAAATTAACTGCTGGGTTAAAGATTAATATTAAAAATAATGCTCAAGATGGAAGATTTACAATTAAGTTGGCAGATAAAGATATTGAGATAAGAACATCGACTTTACCTAGTGCATACGGGGAGTCTATTGTTATGAGGATTTTAGATCCGTCATCTATATCTGTTCCTTTAGAGGAATTAGGTATGTTGCCATATTTTTTAGATATTTTAAAAAATGAGATAAGTAAACCAAACGGTATGATTATAAATACTGGTCCGACTGGTTCTGGTAAGTCTACAACTTTATTTGCGTTATTGAGAAAAAAAATATCTACAGATATAAAAATTATTACTATTGAGGACCCGATAGAATATCATGTAGAAGGTGTTACACAAACACAAGTAAATAAAGAAAAAGGTTATACGTTTTTATCTGGATTGCGTTCAGCATTAAGGCAAGATCCTGATGTTATTATGATTGGAGAGATAAGGGACAAAGAAACAGCTTCTGTGGCTGTTAACTCTGCATTAACAGGGCATTTGGTATTGTCTACATTGCATACAAACTCTGCAGCTGGAGCTTTTCCTAGGTTTTTAGATTTAGAAATTGACCCTAGAATTTTAGCAACAGCTGTTAATATGGTTGTTGCTCAAAGGTTGGTTAGAAAATTATGTCCTGTTTGTAAAATTCCAGTTGATTTTAGGAAAGAAAAAAATAAAAAACAAGAAAAAATAATCAAAGATATTTTTGGAAGTATAAAAAACAAAGAAAGATATTTAGATAAAGGTCAAGAATATGATATATATAAAGCAAATGGTTGTGAAAAATGTAATAATACTGGTTATAAAGGAAGGGTTGCAATTGTAGAGGGTATTTTAATGGATGATAAAATTGAACAATTATTAAAAACAAGACCTACATCAAGAGAGCTTGTCGCAGGATCAAGACATCAAGGTATTTTAACATTGAGGCAGGATGGTATAATTAAGGTTTTAAAAGGACAAACATCTTTTGAAGAGCTTAATAGGGTTATTGATTTATAAAAAAACAACAATATTTTGTCGTTTTTTATTTTAGGAAAAAGTTATTTTAAATAATGATATAAATCTTCTATAGCCTTAGTTGCGTCACCCATAGCGATTGAGTTCTGTTTGTATAGAGAATCTGTGCAGTCTCCAGCAGCTCAGATTCCTTTTTTTGAAGTTTGTCCTGTTTTGTGATTGATTTTTATTTGACCAAAGGTATCTTTTTTTACAAGATTTTCAGATATAAAATCAGTGGCTGGGATTGCCCCAATTTCTATAAAAACACCTTTTACATCCAGGGCATGTTCTTTTTGTGTTTTTAAGTCAATATATTTGATTCCCTCAACAAATTTTTTACCAAAGATTCCCGAGATATCTGCATTTAATATTCCTTTAGTATTTTTTTTATTAAGCACATTATCAATCATTGTTTCTTCTGCGTTAAATTTTTCATCGCGTTGTAAAATGGTTACAGATTTTGCATAAGCAGCTAATTGCGAAGCAGATTCAAAACCAGAATTACCACCTCCGATTACAACAACGTCTTTATCTGTAAACAATGGCCCATCACATGAGGCACAGTAAGTAAGCCCTTTGTGTTCAAATTTATCAGCTCCTGGGACAGTTATTTTTCTGCGTTTGGCTCCTGTTGTGATAAGAATTGATTTTGTGTAATATTGAGTGTTAGTGTTTGTTGTTATTGTAAAAATATTATCTTTAATTTCAGATATGTTTGTTATATATTGAAATTCTTTGATAATGAAATCTTTAGATTGATAATGTTTGATATGAGTTTCTAATTTTTGTTGTAATTTTTTTCCTGAAATTTTTATTTCTCCTATTCAGTTTTCTATATATTCTGAAACTATACTTTGACCACCAAAATCTTTGGTAATAAGCAAAGTATTTAATTTTTTTCTTGCAGCATAAACCCCTGCTGTAACTCCTGCAGGACCTCCCCCTATGATTATTAAATCAAAAATATGTTTTTTTTCTGTCATATATTTATATTATAACAGATATGTTAAATATCAAATAATATTTTTTGCATATAAGCTTTTTTATGATAAAATATTAAAACTTTTATGCGTCTGTGGCTGAGTGGTCAAAAGCAGCGGACTGTAAATCCGCCGGATGATTCCTACGTAGGTTCAAATCCTACCGGGCGCACAAAACATTAAAAACAAAGCGTTAGCTTTGTTTTTAATATGTTTTGTAGCGCCCGGTAGGATTTGAAAAAAGCGAAGTATGTTTTATACCAAAAATATACGAGCAAAGCGAGTATATATTTTTGAGTATTAAACCACAAGCGGAATGGCTAAGGCACTAGAAAAATCAAACGAATAAAGTGAGTTTTGATTTTTCAGTGAGGTTAGCCAAATCCTATTTCAAACATTAAAAACAAAGCGTTAGCTTTGTTTTTATCACGGACGAGTCCTGTGCACCTAGTAGGATTCAAGTTTGTATTCATTCCTTATTTTAGTATAATATTTGTATGAATAATAAAACGTCTGCTTTTGGAATGATAATGTTAGCAATATTTCTTGGTTTGATGGCTGTTGGTTTTTTGTTGTTTGCAACATATAAGGGTGGCAAAAAATCAAAAGATGTTGTTGGAAAAGTAGTTATTTGAGGGACTCTTGATAAAAATATAATGGAGTCAATTTTAATAGATGTTAAGAAGCAAAATAACGGTTTACAGGGGGTTTCTTATGTTCAAAAAGATAAAAATACATATCAAACTGAGTTATTAGAAGAACTCGCATCAGGAAAATCTCCAGATTTGTTGTTGATTTCAAATGAAGATTTTTATTTTAATTTAAATAAAATATATAAAATTCCAAATAAAGTTTATCCAGTGAGAGAATATTTATCTAATTTTGTAGATGTTTTTGCGACTTTTACAGATACAGATGGTATATATGCTTTTCCTTTTTCAGTAGACCCGCTTATTATGTATTATAATAAAAGTATATTTGCTTCTAATTCTATAGCAACTCCACCAAAATTATGAGAAGAATTTATTGACTTACCAAAAAAATTGACAATTGTCGATAATAAAGAAAATATCAAGCGTTCTGCTATTTCTTTTGGGGTAGTTTCAAATGTAGAAAATTTTAAAGAAATATTGATTAATTTATTTTTGCAATTAGGAAATCCTATTATTGAAAGAAGAAAAGGAGAATATAGAACAATTAAAAATATAAACCAAAATAGTGACCAAGCTGCACCTATTCGATTTTTTATGGAATTTTCAAATCAAACAAGTCCATCTTATTCTTGAAATAAATCACTACCAAATTCTAAACAATTTTTCTTAAGTGGGAAATTAGCAACGTATTTTGGTTTTGCTTCTGAAATCGCAGACATCAGAAAGAAAAATCCTAATTTAATTTTTGATATAGCAGAAATTCCTGCTGTGTCTGGGGCAGAAAGAAAATCTGTTTTTGCAAAAGTGTATGCTTTGGCTATTCCGAAAGTTGCTAAAAATAAAAATGGGGCTATGATTGTTGCAACAGAGTTTGCAGGGAAAGAAGCACAAAAAATAATTTCTAAAAAACTTAATCTCCCCCCTGTGAGAAGAGATTTATTGTCACAACCAGCAAGTGATATTTATATGGATATTTTCTATAAAGAAGCAATATATGCTCAATCATTTATTGATCCAGATTTTGAAAAAACTTATGATATTTTTAAATTTATGATTGAGTCTATTTATGGTGGAAAATATACTCCAAATAAATCTGTTCAAAATGCATTTTCTGAAGTTGATTTATTATTTAAAAAATAAGAATTTAGCTTAGGACAAAGCTTGAACTTGGAAGTTTTTTGGTTTTCTTTTTGTTTTATGTCATAATTATAGGATGACAGCGTCTAACGATAAAAAAAAGAAAGATTTTTCATTAGAAAGTATTTTTAATTTAAATCTCGAATTAACCAAAAAAGATCGTGAAATTATAAAAAAAGCTTACTTATTTGCTAAAAGTAAACATGAAGGGCAAGTAAGACAGTCTGGAGACCCTTATTTTTATCATTTAGTTGCAACAGCACAAAACTTATCTAATTTAGGAATGGATGGGATTGTGATTTCTGCTGGTCTTTTGCATGATTCTATAGAAGATGGAGCAGCAACGAGAGAAGAGATTGAAAAAGTTTTTGGAGTAGAAATATTATTTCTAGTGGAAGGAGTTACAAAATTAGGGCACATTAAATATCGTGGAATGCGTAGACATAACGAATCGTTGAGAAAACTTTTTGTTGCGACATCTCAAGATATTAGAGTTCTTATTATTAAATTTGCAGATAGATTGCACAATTTAACAACATTAGATTTTTTACCACGTGAGAAACAAATAAGAATTGCTACAGAATCATTAGAAATTTATACACAACTTGCTTATAGGTTAGGGATTACTACTTTATCAAAGGCTTTAGGTGATTTATCTTTTAAATATGTTTTTCCAGAAAAATATAGAAAAATAAGAAATATTTTGAAAGAAAGATCAAAGGAAAATAAAAGGAATTTAGAGCAGGTCAGTCGATCAATTACAAAAAAGTTGGTTGCCGCTAAAATAAAAAAATTTAAATTAACAAGTAGAACAAAGGCCATAGTATCACTATATAAAAAATTAATTAAAAAAAAGTGACATGCTGAAAATGTATATGATATTATTGCGTTGAGAATAATTGTACCAACAGTTGGTGATTGTTATAAAGTTTTGGGGGTGATTCATAAAAACTTTAAACCAATGGCGGGAAGAATTAAGGACTATATTGCTTTACCAAAACCAAATGGTTATCAGTCAATTCATACTACAATTTTTACAGGACATGGTGGTGTTGTTGAGGTGCAAATAAGAACTGACAAAATGCATGCTGAAGCTGAGTATGGGGCAGCTTCGCATTTAGGTTATAAAGCTAAACAAATGGGATTAAAATATAATTCTCAAGATTCTGATTGAGTCTCAAAAGTTTTTAGAGTTTTTTCTAAGAAGCAGGAAGTCGGAAAAGATGATAAAAAGAATAAGATCAAATGAATACAAGAGCTTGCAGAGCATTCCGATAACCCCGAAGCTTTTGATTTTGAAACAAGACTAAAAGATGATTTTTTTTCAGATAGAATTTTTGCTTTTACACCAATTGGTGATGTTATTGATTTACCTGTCGGTTCTACTCCTGTGGATTTTGCATATTATGTGCACAGTAGTTTAGGGGATACCATTGTAGGAGCTAAAATTAATGGGATTTTTAAATCATTAGATACAGAGCTTAGAAATGGTGATGTAGTAGAGTTAGAATCAAGAAAAAATGAAAGTCCAAATTTAAAATGACTTGATTTTGTAAAAACTAATACAGCTAGAAGAAAAATTAAGGCATATTGAGAAAAACATAAACAAGATAAAAAATATTAATATGAACGATTTAGTAAATGTTTTGAATCAGAACAGTGGGCAGTTAGCGTCTCTTTATATAATTTCTGGAAATAATAAAAAAAATACAGAAGAAGTTTTTATTTTTTTACAAAAAAAATATAATATAAAAAAAAATAGCTCTGAGTTGTTTTATTTTTCAGGAGTTGACTTAAAAGTAGACCAGGTTAGAAAAATAAAAGAAATTAATACAACGGGTAACGGAAAAATAAAAGAGTTACGTGTTTTTATTTTAGATTTTCAATATATAAGTAGAATAAGTCAGAACGCTTTACTAAAAACTTTTGAAGAACCTGTCGATAATACTGTTTTTTTTCTTTTAGTTAATTCTGTTAATTTACTTTTAGATACAATAAAATCAAGAGCTCAAATAATTAAAATAATATCTCAAGAAAAAGATGAAATTGGTCGAGTTTTTTTGAAATCTAAATATAAAGATAGAACAAAAATTATTAAAAAACTTAATCAGGCAGAATATTTACAATTTATTGAATCATTGGAGAACGCTTTAGTGATGCAACGAGAAAAGATTCGAAATTTTCCAAGAGTATTTAAAGATTTTATAGAAATCAAAAAAAAACTTTCTCATAAAAATGTTGGTTTTTATTATATTTTTGAATTTTTAGCTATTTCATTACCAATTTTGTAAACCGTGATGTATAATGATTATATTAATAAATTTAATATAATTATATGAAAAATAAAACAATTACAAATATTTTATTAACTGCCGCTGTTGTTATTTTAGGTTTTGGGTTATTTCAAACTCATACATTAAAAATGGATTTAGATGTTTCAGAACAAAACAATAATACTATTACAGTTTCTGGAAAAGCTGAAAAACAAGTTGCTCCAGATACTGCTAGAATATCATTCTATATAACAAAGAGAGGCAACGATCAAAAAAATATTGCAAACTATGTAAACAAAAAAACAAAAAAAGTAGTAGAAGTATTAAAAGATTTAGATATAGATAAGAAAGATATAAAAACAACTACTTATTCTTTGACTCCAGAATATAATTGAAACGAAGGAAAAAGAGATTTTATTGGTTACAGAGTGCGACAAAATGTTTCTGTTGTTGTAAGAGATTTAGAAAATACACCAAAAGTTTTAGCAAAAATTGTTGAACAAAAAGTAGATGATTTAAATGGTCCAAATATGTTTATTGATCGTTTGGATGAAGTTCAAGATTCTTTAAGAGAAATCGCTATTGATGACGCAAAAAGTAAAGCTAAAAAGTTAGCTTCAGAATTAGGTGTTGATTTAATAAAAATAGTTGGTTTTTCAGAATCAGGTAGTGGCAGAAATTATTATCCTCAATATGAAAAAATGGATTTTGCTGAGCCAGTAGCTTTAGGAAAGAGTGTTGAGCTGCCAGAGATTAATCCTGGAGAGCAAAAAATTACAAAAAATATTTCAATCACTTATAAAATTGAAAATTAGATTGACTATTAAAAAATATAACATAAAAAAACAAGTTGTATTATCACTTGTTTTTTAATATTGTATATATTGACAAATATATAAATATTGTGTATGATAACTTAATTATGAAAGAAAATTGGCAACCAAAAGTAGAAGTATTAACAGTGGATGATGTTAAAAAAAGTTTTGATAAAGGGCGGGAAAATGGTGAAGAAGTTGTAAATAAACTTAAAGTTTTTTTTGATTCTTTTAAAAAAGCAGAAAAAAATGACAAAAATAAAAAAGTTAAAAAGTATTTGATGACATTTACTCCTTTTGTCTCTCTCGCTCCAGCTATAATTATAGGAGGATTAGTTTTAAATACAGATAATACAAAACAACAAGAAAAACCTCTAGTTTTAGTAGAAAATGGTATATATCAACAAGGTGATAAATTGGTTACTGCTAATCAAGAAAGTTTAAAAACAGTCAAGGTTGTTGGTTATAGATATAATATTACAGATAATTTTTATAATGAAGTGGTTGGATTTGAAAAAAATCAAGAAGGAAAAGTAGTTGTAAAAATTGAAAGATATTCTAAAGAAAAAAATGAAGTGGCTGATACATTTTATTTTTCGGAAGCTGGTATAGATACGATTGTTTCAACAGAGCAAGGTTTTCACGGAAAGGTAGTCGAGGTTGATGGTCAAGCATTTTGAGTTTCTGAGTTTGGGGAAGAAGATATAAAGACTAGGTAATTAAATATTACCATTCTAAATACTCTATTTCATCGTCATTGTCGTCTTTAAAATTTTGAAAGGTTGAGTCTTCTTTTATTAAGTTATGTGGAATATCAAGTACGAAAGAAACTAAGTCATTGGTTTCTGTTTTTCCGTAGATTGTTCGCATACCAGACCATGAGATAAATAGTAGATTTTTAGCTCTTGTCATGGCTACATAAAAAAGTCTTCTTTCTTCTTCTTTTTTTTCAGCTTCTTTTTCAGAACTTTCGGTTTCTAAAGGAGAGAAAAAATGCTCTTCAGCCCCTGTTAAAAATACAGTATCAAATTCAAGTCCTTTTGAAGCGTGGATAGTCATTAGCTTTACAGAGGGCTTTTTTTTGCTATCTTTTTTGCTATCTTGGTCAGAGATTAGTGCTACATCCTCAAAAAATTTCAGTAAAGCTTCTTCTTTTTCTAAAATATCGTATTTTTCAGCAAACAAAGCAAGCTCGTAAGTGTTGGCAAGTCTTTCATTAGCCTCGTCTGTTTTTTGGTTTTTAAACATTTTTTCAAAACCAGATTCTTTTATAGTAAATTTTATGAGTTCTGATGGGGTATGGTTTTTAGAATATTGTTTAATTTTTTCTAAGATTTTTAAAAAATCTTTGTAAGAAGTTTGAGCTTTTGCAGAAAGTGTTGACGTATCTCCAGAAAATATTTTTACAACCGAGACTTTGCCAATACCTCTTTTTGGAGAGTTGATAATTCTTTTTAAGTCAACGAGTGAGGTTGGGTTTTGAGAAGCTTTAATATAAGACATAATATCTTTTACTTCAGCTCTATCAAAAAATTTTGTACCTAAAACTTGGTAAGGTATATTTTCTGTAAGCATAGCTTCTTCTAAAACTCGTGATTGAAAATTAGCTCTATATAAAATTGCTATATCATTTTCATTTATTTTTTTATTATATTTTAATCTCTCTTTTATTTTAGCAGCAATTGCACGGGCTTCTTCTTTTTCTGAAAAAGAAGAGTATAAGATTATCTCTTCTCCAGCGGGGCTTTCTGTAAAAAGTTTTTTAGGATATCGGTCTTTGTTTTTCGCTATAACAGCGTTAGATGCTTCAATAATATTTCCAGAAGAACGATAGTTTTGCTCCATAAATATTTTATGGGCATTATGTTTTTTTTCAAAATCTAAAATATTTTTTATGTCAGATCCTCTTCATGCATATACAGATTGGTCATCATCACCAACAGCAAAAATATTTTTTGTTTCTGGGTTGGTTAAAAGTTCTGCGATTTTATTTTGGACTTTGTTGGTATCTTGGTATTCGTCTATATGGATATGGCTTCATTTTTTTTGGTAATGTTCTCTTATACTTTTATCATTATCTAATAATTGTGCTGTTTTTAAAAGGAGGTCGTCAAAATCAAGAGCTTTATCTTCTTTTTTTATTTCTTCATATTTATTTCAGATATCTGAAATTGTTTTTGTGTGAAAGTTATTTTTAGCTATTTTTGTAAAATTTTTATGATCTAAAAAATTTCCTTTGTTTTTAGAAATTACGGAAATAAGCATCCTTAAGTCTCATTCTTTTGGGTCAAGAGATAGTTTCTTTAGGGCTTCTTTTAAAGCTTTTCTAGAATCTGCTCTATCGTAGATAGAAAAATATTTTGATATACCAAGTTTCTGATGGTTTTCTCTAATAATAAAAACTCCTAAGGCGTGAAAAGTGGAGACAAAAGGTGTCATACCCAGCTCTAAAGTAGAGAAATTTATTTTAGAGTTTTTAGATATAGCTTTTGTGATTCTTTCTCTCATTTCTCCAGCCGCTTTGTTGGTGAAAGTAATCGCTAAAATATTTTGAGGCATAATTCCAGAAGAAATAAGTTTTATGATTCTTGCTGTTAAAGTCATGGTCTTTCCAGCTCCTGCTCCTGCAAGTATTAAAACAGGCCCTGACAATGTGTTGGCAGCTTTTGATTGTTGTTTGTTTAGAGTAATTTTTGCCATTTAGGGTATTATAACATAGCGAAGTGAGAGTTGTAAAAAATTGGTGAATGTAGTAAAACCTATTTCTTTATAACCGAACGAGCGACTGTTATATAATCTTTATATAACATAGCGAAGTGAGAGTTGAAAAAATTAAGCTCATGAAATGAAATTTAATTTTTATAACCGAACGAGCGATTGTTGTATCAAAGATATATCCTATTAGAGTATGTTAGAATATAAAAATGTTCAATTGAGGAAAAATTTTTAAAAAATCTAATAAAAATATTTGGCAAAAATTAAAGTTAGAAAAAGCTGGAAAAATTTCTATTTTAGCCCCTATGCTTGATGTAACAGACAAACCTTTTCGGCAAATAGTGGCAGATTTAGGAGCACCTGATATTTTTTTTACAGAGTTTGTTTCTGTAGATGGGCTTTGTTCAGAAGGTGGCAGAGAGAGGCTTTATTTAATGCTTAAAAAAACAAAGCACGAGAAAAAAAACAAAAATTTAGTATTTCAGCTTTTTGGTTCAGATCCAGATAAATTTTTTCAAGCTATTAAAATTATTAAAAAGTTTGATCCAGCAGGCATAGATATAAATACTGGTTGCCCAGACAAAGCTGTAATAAAACAGGGCTCTGGTTCTGCTTTGATAAATGATCCAGAAAGATTTAAAAAGATATTTTTAGCTTCTAAAAAAGCCGCTGGCAATATCCCTATGTCTATAAAAACAAGAATTGGTTTTAACCAAATAGACTTAGACTGAATAAAATTTTTACTCAAGTTAAAACCACAAGCATTAATTGTGCATTTACGCACAAGAAAAGAGATGTCAAAAGTGCCTGCCCATTGAGAGCTTGCAGAACAGATAAATAAAATGAGAGAAAAGATTTCTCCAGAAACAGTATTGATAGGCAATGGAGACATAGAAAGTAAAAAAGAGGGTGAAGAAAAATTAGAAAGCTCTGGTTTTGATGGTTATATGGTAGGAAGAGGCATTTTTTATAATCCAGCGTTGTTTGAAGGAGGCAATTTTGATAGTTTTTTGGTTGAAAAAAAAATAGAAGTAATGTTTAGCCACTTGGATTTGTTTGAAGAAGAATTTTATAAAAAAGATAGATGAGTAAAAACTTTTGCGTTAATGAAAAAGTTTTTTAAGATTTATATTAATGGTTTTGGTGGAGCCAAAACTTTAAGAACAAAACTTATGGAAGAAAAAACTATCTCTGGGGTAAAAAAAATTTGCCAAGATTTTTTAGAAAACAATGTATAATTATTGTATGGAAAAAGAAATTAAAGTTTTTGTAAACGATATAGAGAAAAAAGATATGCCGCAAATCAATGATTTGTTGTTTCAGTTGAGTTTAAATGCTTTTGTTAAAAACAAAAAGTTAATTAACGATTTTTCTCACTGGCAAGAAGTGATGAAAAGAAACTATGTATTTTCTGCAAGAGATATGACAGATAATTCAAAAACATTAGTGGCTTTGGCTACGTTAATCCCGCATATTCAGCCTCTTGGTCGGTTTGGTAATATTCAAGATGTTGTTGTAGATAAAAAATTTCGTAGAAATGGTATTGGCACGATGCTTTGGGAAAATATTTTAGCTATTTCAAAAGAAAAAGATTTACAAAGAATAGAGCTTACTTCAAGTAAGGTTATTGCTCAAGATTGATATAAAAAACTTGGATTTGTTGAACATAAAACGCAGGTTCTCAAAAAAGAATTATTTTAATTTTAAATTGCCGTTTACTCGCGCTATCCTTTTTGGGTAGTTTTTGTTTTTGTATCTTAAATATCCAGCAATACCTATCATGAGAGCATTATCTCCTGTGTATTTTTTGTGTGGTATGTATGATTTTATTTTAAAAGTTTTAGCGAGTTCTCTAAAGTCTTTTCTTAGTCTGTTGTTGGCTGCTACTCCTCCTCCTATGATAATATTTTTTGCTTTATATTTTATTAGAGCTTTTTTTGTTTTACCAATCAATACATCAGAAACTGCATTTTCAAATTCTGCAGAAAGTTCTTGTTTAAATTTTTTAGTTAGTCTTTTTTTACTTTGAACAATATATAAAACTGCGGTTTTAAGACCAGAAAAAGAAAAGTCAAAATTTTGAGTATGTAGCATAGGTCTTGGTAATGTAACTTTGCAACATCCACGAGTTTTGCAACATCCCGGGGATGTTGCAAAAGAGTCAGCTAGTTTTGAGATCTCTGGTCCTCCTGGGTAGGCAATACCGAGAAGTCTTGCTGTTTTGTCATATGCTTCTCCTACTGCATCATCTAATGTAGAGCCTAAAAGCTTGTAGGAGTGTTGTTTTTTAATCAGTTGCAGTTGGGTATGCCCACCAGAAATCAATACTACTAGTGATGGGTAAGATATTTTTTGAATTTTGTATTTATTGGAAGATATTTTTTTTATAAGTGATGCATAAACATGACCTTCCATATGGTTGACTGGAACGAGAGTGGTATTAAAGATTAAAGATAAAGCACGAGCAAAATTAAAGCCTGTTCATAATGCCATTTCTAAGCCTGGTCCGTATGTTGCAGATATGGCATTAAGTTTTGGTGTTTTATAATTTTGCAAAAAGTCGATGAGTAGCTCTTTATTGTGCTCATCTCTGTCTAAAATTTTGTTTAGTTTTCTCAATATTTGTTTATCGAGCACCCTTTCTTTCTTCCTTTTTTCTAAAAGTTTTGCTTTTTTCAAAGATTGAAAAAAGACAGGGAAGAGGTTGGAAGTATGCTCTCTTTTTGCTAGTTTTGGGTAAACACCACCATATTTTTTGTGAATATCTATTTGTGATACTACCAAGTCTGATAATATTTTAAATTTGTTGTTTTTTTGGAAATCAAGTATCGAAATAGCTGTTTCGTCACAGGATGTTTCTATTGATATAATTTTCATATAAAAGCTATTTTAGCACATACTTTGAGCCCTTTATGTAATTTATCTTTAGGTTGAAATATGCTATACTAGCGAACGTTATGAATAATAATAATATTTACGAAATTGGGGTGTTGATAAACCCTGATTTGTCACAACAGAAGGTTGAAAAAGTAGTTGAAAAACTAAAAGGTTTTTTAACAAAGATAAACGCTTCTGTAATTTCCGAAGGTGAGATTGTAGATGTTGATCTTGCTTATCAAATAATTACCAAAATAGCATCAATTAATGAAAGATTTGATAAAGCTTTTTTTACTTGAATAAAGTTTGAAGCTGCTCCTTCAGATATTGATGCACTTAAAAAAGCAGTTGATAATGTTAAAAAAGATATTTTTAGATATCTTATTGTCAAAACTGTGGCAGATGATTCAGAGACTAATAAATTTCAAGTAGAATCTGAAGAGGAATCTGAAGAAGAGGTTGAGGAAGAAAAAAAAGAGGAAGTTAAAAAGGAAGTTAAGAAAGAAGAAGTAAAAGAAGAGGTCGTTGAAAAAGAGGCTGAAGGGGCTCCAAAAAGCTCTGAAGCAGATGATTTAACAAAAATAGAGGGTATTGGCCCAAAAACAGTAGAAGCGTTGAATGCTAAAGATATTTCAACTTACGTTGATTTAGCTGGTTCAAAAGTTGGAGACTTGAGAGACATTTTAGAAGAGGCTGGGCTTAAAAGATATGACCCAAAATCTTGGTCAAAACAAGCTAGACTTGCTCGTGACGAAAAATGAGATGAGTTAAAAGTATTACAAGACGAATTAAACGGAGGAGAATAAGCTTTGGGGGAAATAACATAAAAAAATATGAATTTAAACAAAGCAATGATAATCGGTAGGATTACTCAAGATTTAGAACTTAAAACTACAAATGGTGGCACAAAAGTTTTAAATTTTTCTGTAGCTACTAATTATACTTATAAAGACCAACAGGGAAGTAAGGTTGAAACAACAGAGTTTCACAATATTGTAACTTTTGGTAAACAAGCAGAGATAGTTGCTCAATATTTTGTTAAGGGGCAAGAAATTTATGTAGAGGGTAGACTACAAACAAGGTCTTGGGAAGATCAAGGAAGTGGTAAAAAAATGTATCGAACTGAAATTATTATGGACAAATTTGAGTTTGGTCTAAAACCAGGAGGAGCTTCTGCTGGAAACTACAACCAAGCACCACAACAACAAGCTCAAGGGCCTCAAACTGAGGGGAAGAGTGAGGAGATTAAGTATCCTGAAGAAGATATTAACCCTGAAGATATACCCTTCTAGTTAAAATTTAATTTTTTGGTAAATTTCTTTGTCGACTTCGTATAAATTTTTCTTCAATGTATACATATACATCTCAGAAAAATTTTACTTGTCTCCGCGAACTTCATCAAAAAATAAGAAATTTATAAACTTGTATTTAAATTTAAATTAAAAGATATTAATAAAAAACATACTATGAAAAAAATAGATAATAATAAAATAAATCACGTTGACTATAAAGATTTAGAATTCATCAATAAATTTTTAAATCCATACGGAAGAATTATTGCTAGAAAACACACAGGTCTTTCTGCTAAAAATCAAAAAAAAGTAGAAAAAGCAATCAAAAGAGCACGTTTTATGGCTTTGATTCCATTTGTAAATGGTTAATTAATGGGTTTTAGAAAAACAACTAACTAGGGTTAGTTGTTTTTTTATAGTAAACATTATTTATTAAGAAGTTTCCATTCGTTAACAAGAGAAGGAATAACGTTGTTAAATTGTTTTAACCTTTTGAGGATCATGGTGGTATTACCAGATTCTATATCAGTCATTCTTTTATCATTTTTGAAATTTATTGGTAATATTGAAATTTTCAATTTGTCTTTTATTATATGTAACCGAGGAACCAAAATTGAGTCTCATTTATCACCGTAGTTATCACCTGAATATTTTAAGAAATATGAAATTGTTTTAGTTGTCATCATCATGGGTCCAAAAGCATAGTCAATATCAAAGCCAATCAGTTGGCTTGCCACAGCACGACAAAAAAGATAATAGTATGCTTGTTCTGGTGGATAGCTTGCCATATCAGTTCTGTTAAAAATACCAAAAACAGATTGTTCTTTTTGCATTTTATAAGCCATGGGTTCAATAAATTGTACTAAATCTGGTTTTTCTGGTTCAAGTCAGCAAAAGTATTGAGCTTCTGGAAAATATTCAGAAGCTTTTGATAGTGCTTCTCTGCGAATATTGCCAATCCCTGTTGCTTGTTGATCAATCATAATTACACCAAGTTGTTTGAGCATTTTCAACACAGCCTCTTGGGTTTCAGTATAGACAACAACTAATAGATGCCCCTTATCTAATATTTTTTGCGCTGTATTAAAAAATACTTCACTTCTAGTTTTTTCAATGGAGTTGTTTGGACTACCTTGCTTGAAAGTCATTACGCATACAATTTTATTTTGATTCATAAAATTATTATATAATATAAATGATAAATGGCAAATTAAAAGCTTAAATTAACCTTTGAAGTGCAACACTTTAGACGGATTTTTTTTCTCAACAAAAACCTGATGTGGTGTTAAGTAGTTTAATCTTTTTCGTGCTATCAGACTAGGACTCAAACCTAGATTGACCTGACCGGAACCCCTATTTTTTCGTTTTCTTTTCAAAGCTACCACGCTAGGACTCGAACCTAGATTAACGGGACCAGAACCCGTTGTCCTACCATTAGACGACATGGTAGCTTTGAAAACAAAACATTAAAAATTCTTTCACTTCGTTTCAGATAGGATAAAAAGAAAATAAATTTTCTTTTTATCCCCACTCTTAGATGATCGGGTTATATTTTATATAAGGTGGTTATTTTACCATAGCTTTAATGATTTTTAAATTGATATTAACTTATGAATAAGTGGAAAGTTGATATTGACGTTATTTAATATAAATGGTATCATATTTGTTATGAGTATAGAACAAAAAAAATACAATGGAAGAGTTGTAGATCAAGAGAAAATGAAACATGGCTGATTGAAAAGTTTGCAGTTTATTTTTAAAAGTTCAAATATTGTTCATAATTTCTTTTTAAATACTGAGAGAAAAATTAGAATAAAAAACGTAGAGAAAGAAATAGCTGAGACTCAATCTTATATAAATGATAAAAGTAAAAATTATATGGTTGGATTTGCCATTAAAGATTTAGAATTTGAAATACAAAAGCTGAAAGAGATAGGTGAAAACACAGCCAGTTATGAAATGCAGTTTGAAGAGATAAAAAATACTTTTATACCACAAACATTAGAAAGTTAGATATGATATAATTTTGAAAATTATAAATTAAAATTTTAATAAATTATGGATAATGAAAATGTTTCTTTAGAAAGTAGAGCGGAACAAATAGATTTAGGTTTGTCTAGTTTTTTTGCAGGTATTTATAAGTGAATGGCAATTGGTGTTTTTATGTCCGCTTTGTTTGCAGGTATTACTATTTACACTCATGCTTTTGATTTTATCTTTTCTGCACAAATATTTTTTTATGGATTAATAGGGATTGAGCTTTTGTTGGTTTTTGGTATCCAGATTATTATCAACAAAGTTACTCCACAGATAGCTACAGCTCTATTTCTGGCTTATGCAGCTGTAAATGGTGTTACCATGTCTGTGATTTTTGCAATTTATAGCATAGACACTATTATTCAAACTTTTGCAGGAGCTATTGTTTTGTATATTGTTTTAGCCGTAATGGGTTATAGAACAAAAATGGACTTGTCATCTTGGGGTGCAGTATTAGCCCCAACTACAATAGCTATTATTGTGATGTCATTTTTAAATATGTTAATTTTTCATTCATCTTTGTTTAATATGGTTATTTCTGTTGTAGTTTTGATTGTTTTTTCTGCTCTTACGATTTATGATAATCAGGCTTACAAGGCCATTTATCATGGAGTAAAAAATGATGAAAAAAATTATGGAAGATACACAATTTTAGGAGCTTTGCATATGTATATTAATTTTGTAGCTATTTTTCAATCTTTACTGTCTTTGTTTGGTGGGGGGAGAGACTAGTATTTAAAAAAATAAGATAAAAAAAATAGCACGTTGCTATTTTTTTGTTGGTTCTTGTTCGTCTTGTATTTTTTTAATTTCTGATTTTAGTCTGTTGTATTCTATTTGCATATCTTTCATTCTTTGGTCTTCTATTGTGCTTTGTGGATTGACTTTATATTGATAATATCAAATAGCAATAAAGACAGACATCCCAAAAAGAATAATGATAGTGAGAACAATATCAATTCCTCCTTGTTTAAATTTAGTTTCAACTGATGGGTGATGTTTAAATTTTTGCATTGTTCTGTTATAATATCAAAACTAAATAAAAATTCAAATGACAAAAAACTATTACGATGTATTAGGTGTAGACAAAAGTGCCTCAAAAACAGAGATAAAAAAGGCTTTTCGTGGTCTTGCACAAAAATATCATCCTGATAAAAAGGACGGAGATGAAAAAAAGTTTAAAGAAATAAATGAAGCTTATACAGTATTATCTGATGATAAGAAAAAGCAACAATATGACACGTTTGGAAGTGCTGATGCTGGAGCTGGTTTTGGGCAAGGTGGAATGGGGGGCTTTGATTTTTCTGGTTTTGGTGGGGCGCAACAAGGCGGTTTTGGTGGTGCTGGAGGTTTTGATTTTGAAGATATTTTCGATATGTTCGGTGGTGGTTCTAGGAGTGATAAAACTCGACAGCAAAGAGGTACTGACATAGAAGTAGAGCTTAAAATTTCTTTTGAGGAGTCAGTCTTTGGCACAAAAAAAACTATTAAAATTGAAAAAGATATAGAATGTAAAGAATGTGGTGGCACAGGAGCGAAAGATAAAAAAACAAAAAAATGTTCAAAATGTAACGGAGTTGGCTCAACAGTTGAAACTAGACAAACTATTTTTGGAGTAAGCCAGGTGCGAGTAACATGTTCCGAGTGTCATGGTCTAGGAAAAATACCAGAAAAGAAATGTTCTGTGTGTGCAGGT
The DNA here is from genome assembly GCA_027039745.1 of Candidatus Parcubacteria bacterium. GTDB lineage: Bacteria > Patescibacteriota > Minisyncoccia > Phycocordibacterales. The sequence continues at coordinate 4,553 of JALUMP010000114.1, read as the reverse complement.
AAGGGGATAATACGAAGCAAAGAAGATATAGACATTAAGATTCCAGCCGGAGTAGAAACAGGTTCTGTTTTGAGGGTTTCTGGTGGGGGAAATGCTACCTTTGGGGCTCAGGCTGGTGATTTATATTTACATATTGTTGTTCCACAGAATTCAAAATTTATAAAAGATGGAGATAATATTAATTCTAAAATAAAAATTTCTATTTCCGATGCTGTTTTGGGCGGAATAAAAAAAGTCGAGGCTATTGATGGAGAGGTCAAAGTAAAAGTTCCTGCTGGTATTTCAGATGGAGATAATCTAAAAGTGAAAGGTTATGGTTTTAAAAAGCCAAATGGAAAAAGAGGAGATATGATATTAAAAGTTAAAATTGACATTCCAACAAAAATTTCAAAAAAAAACAAAAAACTTTTTGAAGAATTAAAAAAAGCAGGTTTTTAATATTTTATGTTTATAAAAATAAAATTACATCCAAAATCTAAAAAAAAACATATTGAAAAAATAGATGAGGAAAAATATGAAATTTGAGTAAAAAGTAAAGCAGAACAGAATTTTGCTAATAAAGAAATGTTGACCGATATCGCCTTTTTTTTAAAAGTAGATCAAAAAAAAATAAAAATCATTTCTGGGCACCATAGACCAAACAAAATGTTGGAGATTAAAATATAAGATTATATTATTTTTGTTTTTTTTGGGTATTTTGATGTATTTTTTTTTCAGGTATAATACTTAATATCATTGATTATGAAAAAGATTAATATTTTTATTTGGAGTTTATTATTTTTGTTATTTTTCTTTTGGCAAACTATTTTTGCTGCCGTTTTTACAACTCCATTTTCTACAGCTGCTAATTACACAATGGATAGTGAAATCGAAGTTGTTGGTGGTTTAGCAAAAATAAAACAATCTTCTCTTTGAAGTGGTTTACAGGGATATTGAAAAATGGACGATATAGCTGGACAAATCGTAGATAGTTCTGGTAATGGAAATAACCTAGTAAACCATAATGCAAGTTATGGAAGTGTTGGTAAGTTAAACAACGCTTTAACTTTTGTAGAAAATGATTATCTTCAAGGTAGTGGCTCTATGATGAATATGGGGTTAGGTGATATGACCATAAGTTCTTGATTTAAAACAACAGACGCTGGAGGAATTTTAGTAGCAAAATCTTTTTATTCTGGGCAAGACGAACGATATGCTTTATATTTTTCATCTGGTCAGCTTCGTATAATGTTTGATGGAGGTGCTGCAAATAAGATAACGGGAGTGCCTTCTGGGCCATATTTGGATGACCAATGACACCAGGCGATAGCTGTCTTTGATCGTGATGGAGATATGAGCCTGTATATTGATGGTGTTTTTAAAAGCAGTATTGATATTTCGGCATATAGTGCGATAGATTTTGATAAAAATAATGTATTTTTAATCGGAAGATATAATGATGTGTCTGGGTCTGGAGTCCATGCGACATATAATGGTAAATTTTCAGGAGAAATTGATGAAACTGCTGTTTGAAATAGAGCACTTTTGCCAGCTGAAATTTCTGAATTATATAATGCAGGAAATGGAAAAGAAGTTACTCAATACGAAAGTGGTGTATTTTCTATTACAAAAAATGGCGGAGATACTGGGACTATTTCTATTTTTAATAATTTTGTGGTTACAGGGGGAGTAGTGGGCGGTAGTTTAGCATATCAATTGTCAGAAGACGGCATAACTTGAAAATATTGAGATGGAGCAGCTTGAGTAAATGCAGGAGCTACAGACTACAACACTGAAGCTGGTATAAACACAAACATCTCAACATTCCCAACCACAGCTAATAAAATTTATGTTAAATCTTTTCTAACATCAAACGGGATGCAAGCAGTTGAAATAGACAATATCAATATCAATTATGATACAAATTCTAGTCCAACAAATATTCAGATAGATGGTGGAAATACTGATAATGTAAACGAAGGAACAATTTCTGGAACAAGTATAGCAACAATTACCACTACCGATATTGATGTAGGAGATTCACATACTTACACGCTTGTAGCTGGAGTAGGTGATGAAGATAATGCAAAATTCCAAATATCTGGTTCAAACCTACAATTAGCTTTTACTCCAGATTTTGAAAACCCAACAGATCTTGGAGATACAGCAGGAAACAATACATACTCTATTAGAATACAAACAGATGATGGACACGGTGGAACTTATCAAAAATCTTTTATAATTTCTATAATTGATTTAGATGAAAATATTCCAGTTATTTCTCTTCTTGGAAGTCCAGTGGTTAATTTAAATATTGGAGAGGTTTATCTTGATGCAGGAGCAACAGCAACCGATGATGTTGATGGTGATATTACTGCCAATATTATTGTTAATAATCCTGTTAATACTAATGTCGCTGGAGACTATCCTGTAACATACAATGTTGATGATTCTGCTGGTAATTCTGCTGTAGAAGTGATAAGACATGTAATAGTATCTTCTGGACAAACAGGAAGATCAAGACCAAAGAGTTTTAAAAAAAAGAAAGTGTGTAAAGACCCTAAAGCTTTGAATTATAAAAAGAAAGGGCTTCATAGACAATCTTTGTGTAAATATAAAACCTCAGATAAAAATAGTGATGATGTTAAAAAAGAACTTCAAAAACAAATCGATCATCTTTTAAAATTATTAAAAGACAAGCAAGAAACACAGAGTGGAAAAAGTTGTGAGATTTTTAGAAAGAAATTAAAAAGAGGTGATAGGGGAGGAGAAGTTAAAAAGGTTCAGAATTTCTTAAGAAAAAAAGGTTATTTTAAATATCAAAAAGATACTGGGTATTTTGGTAGTATAACAGAGCAAGCTGTAAAAGACTTTCAGTCTAAATATTCGGATAAAATTCTGAAACCTTTAGGTCTTGTTAGCCCAACAGGGAATTGATTTAAGTATACAAAAAAACAAGCTAATAGTATGTTAGGGTGTGATTTATAATTTTTTCTCATTTAAATATCTGAAATGAAGGTTGATAGCAATATCTTCATTTTTTCTTCATTTTTGTTTTATATAATTTTGTCATAGAAAAAGTAAGATAGAAAAATTATGACAGAAAAACAAAAAATAAATAGTGAAGAAATTAAAAAATTTCAAGAAAAAATTCAAAAAGCTAAAAAAGAAATTTCAAAAATTTTAGTAGGTCAGGAAAATTTAGTAAATAGACTTTTGCAAGCTTTATTTGTAAGAGGAAACATTTTATTAGAAGGGGTGCCAGGAATTGCCAAGACTACTTCTGTTTTAGCACTTTCTAAAGTTGCTGATTTAGATTTTAAAAGAATTCAATTTACCCCAGATCTGCTTCCATCAGATATTATTGGAAACGAGATTTTCAATATGGAAGATAAATCTTTTTCGGTTAAGAAGGGTCCTGTTTTTACAAATTTACTTTTAGCCGATGAAATTAATCGTGCCCCTGCAAAGGTCCAATCAGCTTTGCTTGAAGCAATGCAAGAAAGACAGGTCACAATTGGTCAAAAAACTTATAAACTTTCAAAAGTCTTTTTGACTTTGGCTACTCAAAATCCTATTGAGCAAGAAGGAACATACCCACTTCCAGAAGCACAGATTGATAGATTTTTCTTTAAGGTTGATATGACCTACCCTAATTTAGAAGAAGAAAAAATGGTTTTAGATAAAATTGAAAAACAAGATTTTGATAAAATTGAAAAAGTTTTTAATGAAAAGGAAATTTTAAAAAATCAAAAATTAGTAAAGTCTGTCTATGTAGATGACGTAATTATTAAATATATTACAAAAATTGTAGATGCAAGCAGAAGTCCAGAAAAATATCATTTAGAAAATTTGAAGAATTGAATTTTATTTGGAGCTTCTCCTCGTGGAAGTATTAATTTGCTAAAAGCTGCTAAAATTAATGCTTTATTTGAAGGAAGGGATTATGTTAATGCTGATGATGTGAAGGCAGTAACCCATGATATTTTAAGGCATAGAATAATTTTATCTTTTGAAGCTGAGGCTGATGATATAAATTCAGATAAAATTATTGATGAAATTTTAAATACAATCCAAACACCATAAAATTATGTTAAAAAAAATTTTAAAAAAGGTAAAAAAAATAGAATATTCTAGTCAGAATAAAATCAACTCTCTCTTTGTTGGAAATTATCGTTCAGTTTTTCAAGGAAGGGGAATTGAGTTTGCTGATATTAGACCTTATGATTTGAATGATGATATTCGTGATATTGATTGAAAAACAACAGCAAAACAAGGGAAGGTCTTTGTGAAAAAATATCAGGAAAGTCGAGATAATACTTTATTTTTTGTTTTTGATTTTTCACCAGCAATTTATTTTCAATCTCAAAAGGTTGGAAAATTTGAAAATATGTTGGAAGCGTTTGCTTTATTGGCTTTTTCTGCTATTAAAAATGGTGATAGAGTTGGTGCAATTTTTAGTGGTTTAAAAGAAAGGAAAATATTTTTACCAAAAAAGGGAAAAAATCATATTTTAAAAATATTAACAGATATCATTGAAACTTATCAAAAAAAAGAATCTTATTTTATAGAAG
>JALUMP010000113.1 GCA_027039745.1 Candidatus Parcubacteria bacterium | reverse complement strand
ATTTCATCTTCTATTAAATCTTTTGATAATTTTATGAAAAAAGAGCCCCCTCTTGTTTTTTCAAAAATTATCTTATCATTAAAAAATATCAATCTTGCCTTTAAATTTTTCAATAATTTTTTTTCAAAAAAAGAAATATTTTTTCCCTTTAAAAAAATTTCTCCAAAATTAGCCACTATATAAGTATCATTCATATTCTATATTATAACAAAAAAATTAAAGAGAAATAATAGCAAGGGAAACTCCAAAAATAGCAGCTATAATAGAAATAATTCAATATCTTAAAACTATTTGGCTTTTTGATCATCCTGATAATTCTAAATGGTGATGCAGAGGCGCTGCTTTAAAAATACGTTTCTTAAAAAGCTTAATACTTAATAATTGTAATGTGGTTGCAACTAAGTTAACAAATAAAACAATAGCAATAATTGGAGCTAAAACTACTGTATTGGTTTGAAAAATAATAACCACTAATGTCATGGATAATGCATTATAACCAACTTCTGACATGTAAAACTTAGCTGGTTCTATATTAAATCATAAAAATGCTAATATCCCTCCAACCACAACAAAACAAAAGGCTGAAATATTAAATGCGCCTTGCTCGAAAGCAATAAAACCAAAAGCGGCATAAATAACAGACATGATTCCCCCACTTAATCCGTCAATACCATCAATATTAGAAGTAGCATACGATGATCAAAATACAAAAACAAAAAAAGGAATAAATCACAGACCTAGTTCATAATATCCATAAAATGGAATCTGAATCCCCGACATTTCTAATTTAGAATAAAATCAATATGCTAAAACAAAAGCCAAACCTACCGTTGAAATTACCCTATAAATCATTGGTAATCCAGAATATTTACCAATTTTAATATTTTTAACAGTAAAAACATCATCAATAAAACCTGCAATTGCACCAAGCATAAAAGTCACCAACGGCACTCATGTTTGATCCCTAGACAAAAAATCTATTTTTCCAGAAACTCCACCAAAAACACCTAAAGAAATAACTCAGAACAAAACTGTAGTAAACAAGACAGCTAATATAATAACGATACCACCCATTCTAGGGACCCTAAAATCTGTTTTATTATTTATTACGTTTTTTATTTTCCCAGAATCGTCTGGTAATTTTAAACTTTTTGCTTTTTCTTCAATCCGTCAAACCTTATATTTATATAAATATGCCAAAACTACAGGCGTTATAAAAAAACCAAACAAAAAAGAAACCAGTCATGGAACTAATACTTTTATCAAATCTAATTCAAACATAATATAAAAAAATAAGAAAAAAGGAACTTAATCCTTTTTTTCTACAACAACATTATCCTCTTTCTTATCTTCTGTATTTTCAGTACTATTTTCTTCAGTCTTTTTTTCTTCAGCTGCAACAGCTTCTTTAGCTTTTGCTTCTTGCTCTTTTTTTAGAGCTTCAGCCTTTTCTTTTTCTTCTTCATCTTGTTTTTTTTGTATTTCAGAAAGAGAAGTAGTGTTTACCAACATAGCTTTTCTCATTTGTCTTCGTATTTCACGACTTACTTTTTCTCTAATATGATAAAGTTTTGATCTTCTAACCTTCCCTTTTTTAATAATCTCAATTTTGTCAATAACTGGAGAAAAAATAGGAAAAATTCTCTCTACACCAACCCCTTTTGTTACCTTTCTTACTGTAATTGTGGCACCAGGCTCATTACCGTGTTTTCTCGCTAAAACCAATCCCTCAAAAGCTTGTAATCTAACTCTTTCTTTTCCTTTTGCGTTAATCTCTTTTATTGTAAGTCACACTTTTACTGTGTCTCCTGCAGAAATATTAAGTTTTTTTCTGCTATCGATGCTCACTTGTGAAAAATCCTTTAATGGATTGCTAATTATAGTTTGATTCATAAAAAATAAATTAAAAGTAGTCGCTATTCTAACAGAAAAACATCATTCTTGCAAGTTAAAATTACTTAGGGCCAAGATTATCT
>JALUMP010000112.1 GCA_027039745.1 Candidatus Parcubacteria bacterium | reverse complement strand
GTGTATTATAATATCCATTCCTTAATAATTTAAAAAAGTCTATTTTTGAAATTTCTATTTTGTCCATAGATATTACTTCATATTTATCAAATGTATCATTACTACATAATACTTTTAGCTCTTTCTTTTTTTCTATTCCAGTTTTGCAAATATTAACAGTATGAAAATTAACACTATCTAAAAATTGTTTTTTATTTGCTTCACTATCTAAAAATGCCGTTTGAATTTTTTTATTGCCTGTATACTTTAACACTTCTTTAAAAACTATTTCATAGTTTTTTTTGATCTGAAAATCTCTTTTTAAAATGATGGAAAAATATTTTGTTTCTAGATGAGTTTCATTATTTCATATTGAAAAATATCCAATAACATTTCTATTAATTAATATGGCTTTTGAAAATCCCCTGGTTGTTTTTGTACTTTTATAGAAATCCCCATAAATATCTAAACCACCAAATTCTTTTCGGTAAGTTTTTTTAATATTTTCTACTTCCTCTATATAATCATTGATGATTTTAAAAATAATTGTCACTTATATATATTAACATTTTATTAAAATAAACAAAAAACTCCTTAAAAAAGTAGTTTGAATTAATTTGCTAGCAGTATGGAACGAAGTTTGAACAAAAATCAAGATAGATTAAAATAAATGTTTTTTAATTTTGGATGGAGCTAAGTTAACCAAACCATGAGTATTTGCTGTAATATCTCTAGCATATTTAACTTGAAATTTTGGCAAAACAGATAGTATTCTTTTTTCAGGATGTCTTTCTTTTACATCAGCAATAGCTGGAACAATGTCAGAATCACCACTTAATAAATATGCAACATCAAACTTGTTATCTTCTGCATCTTTTAAGATTTGAAGGGATATTTTAACATCAGTTTCTTTTTCTTCATGTGCTGTTCATCTTATTTTACAACTCTTGCATTGCATCTTTTTATTTTTAAAATGAGACATAATCACCTTAACGCCAGTTTCTTTTAACATCTCTACATATTTTCTATGTTTTATCATGTTTTCTGGTTTTCATGTAGCATATGCAGAAAAGTAATAAACTTCAACAAGCTCATGCCCTTCATTTAGTAAAGATTCTGATAAAGTCATTAAGTTAATTTTTGCTGATGGATTATTTTCAAGTGCATGGAATAAATTATATCCATCAATGTAACAAATAACTTTTTTCATAAATATCATAATAACAATAAAAACTAAAAAAGACCACCTCCGAAGAGGTGATCCCAACTATAGAATAAATCCTACAGGTTTATATCAATATTATATACCACTTTATACCATTATGCAACCACTTTTGCCCATTTTTAATAATTTGCTACCGGACTTGGACTCGAACCAAGATTGCCTGGACCAAAACCAGGTGTCCTACCATTAGACGATCCGGTAAAATACTTAAATTAGTTTATAAAATTTTCAATCATATGTCCAGGCAGCCTGAACTCTGAATCACAATCGCCAGGTGTCCTACCATTAGACAATCCGGTAATTTTATAAAAATAATATTACATTTTTGGAATAAGAGAATCGGCGCCACAACTAAACTCAAACTTCACATTCGCTCGTTTTCATTAAGTAGTCGCTGCCCCGCCGCTTGTACTCCTCGTCCTTCGGACTCGTCGATACTTCGCTTTTTTCGATTCTCTTATCACCCTGCAAAGCATGTACCAAACAAAAGCTAATGCTTTTATTTGGATGCTTTGCGGGCGATAAGAGAATCGAACTCCTAATGTCGGTTTTGGAGACCGAAGTTATACCATTTAACTAATCGCCCATAAAAACCATCAAAATGGTTCTATTTCTTCATCTCCTTAAATACAACCCTTTTTCTTAATATTGGGTCATATTTTTTTAAAGCCAATTTTTCTGTTGTTGACTTTTTATTTCTCCTAGAACGTATTATATGCTTACTTTTTGTTGACTTAAGCCTTACTATGTGTCTTTTTTGTGCCATAAAATATATAAATTATTAATTCAATATGCCTTATTCTACTAAAAAACTATAAAAAATCAACATAAAAAATTATTTTCTTTCATTTTTATTAAATTATTTTTTCTGGTTTCTAACAAACTTACCACCTCTGGCTCTTTTCAGCCCCATAACTTCTGCAAGATTATCTCCAACCTTTTCTCAGCTTTCTTTTATAGCATCTTCGTCTGATTTTATCTGAACATTTTTTTTATCTAAAAAACCAAACAAATCAACGAGTCTTGCAGAACCTCTTGAAAAACCGATATTTCCATATTGTTCTTTCACCTCTTTTTTCCAATCTTCAATTTTCATATTATTTTATAAATTCATTAATTTTAATAATCGTTTCATCTCATATTCTATGCACAGCCTCAAAAGTATTATAAGCTTGATGATTAGTTCATAAAACATTTTTCATTTTTAATATTTTTTTATTTCATACAAAAATTTCTTTCTGTTTTTTTGTCAAACCATTTGTTGATTTAAATTCTAAATTATGTTCATCTTCTAAGACATCTAAAGCTGCTTTTCTAATTATATCGTTTTTTAAAGCATTAAATAAAAATTTTGTGTCCACAACCCCGCCACGAGCTGTATTTACCAAATACACCCCCTTTTTCATCTTTTTAAACTCTTCTTTACCTATCATATGAAAAGTAGACTCAACCAACGGGGCATGAATTGAAATAATATCTGCAGAAGACACAAGTTTATTCAAAGTTACTTTTTGTATATTGTTGGCTTTTGCAAATTGTTCATCAAAATATGGATCATAAGCAATAATTTTTACTCCAAATGGCATAAGCAATTTTGCAAAATATTTTCCGATTTTTCCAAGACCAACTATCCCAACAGTTTTCCCTTGTAAATCAAAGCCTCTGTTTTTTTCAGAGGAACTACCTATATTTTTTAAAATATAAAGTAGTATTGTTAAGGTAAATTCAGCAACAGTTTGACTACCATATTCTGGCACATTACCAATTTTTATTTTATTTTTTTGACAATAAACCTGACTAATATGATCCACCCCGGTAGAACGAGTCATAATAAATTCTAAATTAGGAAACATCTCTAATACTTTTTTATCTAAAATTTCATCGATAAACACAGATAAAACTCTCACCTCAGAAAAAACATATTTATCTTTAAAATCAGAAATTTTTCCTTTCAAAAAACTACTTTTTTTATATAAAGTGTTATTGTGCTTCTTTACATATTCTTTAAATTTCAAATCTGTATAAAAAAATACAATTTCTTTAGTTTTTCTTTTTTTCATGTTTATAGTTTATCATTTTTTTGCTAAACTATAAATAGTATGAAAATCTATATTTGCCCTGGCTGCCATTTTAAAAGTAAAAATATTTATGATTTTAGTCCATCTATCCAGATAGCAGAAAATGACTTTAGAATTTTTCATCCCTACGAAAAAAAAATAGGCCACCTTTACTGTATTCAATGCAAAAGACATCACCTTTTAAAAATCGCTGATGAAAAAAATCTTACCCTAAAAAATATTAATTTTATTAAAAAAAAAATCAAAGAAGATTTCCAGAAATTTGAGAAAGCTACAGAAAAACTAAGCGACAATTAAATAAGTGATAAATCCAAACAAAGCAACAACTAATATTGGAAAAGTAATTTTTTTAAAAAAAGTTCTCTCTCCGGTAATAAATACATAGAATAATTTAATCAACGTATTCACAACAACTGTGATTGTAATAATATTTAGTAAAAATCCAGTATCAATATTTGCTGTTTTATAAGATTCTAAAACTGAAAATATGATAGCGTCTGCATCAGTCAAAGAACTTATTCCTGCAACAAAATAAGCTCCTATATCTCCAAAATAAAGTTTTGTATAATAAATAGCATACAAAACTCCAACAAATAAAGCTGCGAATTTCAATGCAGGGATAATTTCAAAAGGAGATTTGAGTTTTTTTGCCTTATCTATAAGTTTTATATTTTTTAAATGTGAATTATAAACATAGAAAATAACAGCAAAAAATAATGCCGTTGTGGCCATGACTAATGAGGGAGCTATTAAAGAAAATGAAAATTTTGATGTAAGAAAAAATATTTCAGCTGCAACCCTAAGTTGCATAACAACAACGGTTACCATAAAACCAGCAGCTAACAAATAATATTTATTATTTTTTTTACTTCTATTTGCAATTGAAATAGACGTTGCTGTAGAGGAAACTAAAGAACCCAAAATAGAAGTAATCAAAATGGATTTTCTGTCAGAAAAAAATTTGTCAAGAAAATAACCAACAAAACCAATTCCAGAAATTACAATGACTAAAAATCAAATATCAAAAGGAATAAAAATACCAGGATTAACATCAATTGCCTCCCTAGGTAAAATTGGCAAAATAACAGCAGTAATCACAATTAATTGCAAAGCTCCCGACCATTCTTTTAATGAAATCTTTTTTGCAAAACCATGAAATTGATCTTTATAAGCGGTAAAAACAGCTAGAATCACTGTTAAAATAATAGCTAAAAAAGCTTTTTGAATTCCAACCAAAACCCCAACTCAAAACATCAATAAACCTAATATCTCAGATGTTAAGCCAAAACGATGCAATTTAAAAACTCCGTTCAAATAAGCTACAAATATTAAAATAAATAATCCAGCAAAAAATAAAACAGGAAGATAAGAGAATTCTGGAAAAAATGTAGAAATAACCCCCAACAATGCGAAAAGGGGTAATGTTCTTACACCCATAAGTCCAGAAATATTTTTAGACTGAAATAGCATTTCTCTTCTGAGTCCTACCACTACTCCTAAAATAACAGCTATCAACATCTGATAAACTTGATTATCTGTATTTAAAATCATATCTATAATAGATTCCATAACTTTTAGAAGTTTAACATATTTTTTAAAAAAAATTACAAAATTGACAAAAAAATATTAAAATGCATAATATAAATATATGACAAAGATGAATAATAACGAACTTAAACCAAAAATACTTGATAAAAAAATAAAAAAACTTATCACAGATTTGCTATATATGAATCAAACATTAAATCAAATAAAAAAAGATTATGATTTAAAATATCAGGAACCTCAAAAGAAAAAATAGAGCTTAACTCTATTTTTTCTTTTCTATTGAAATATAATTTTTCCATCTTTAACAGTTGTTTTAAGTATATGGATTTTTTGATTATTTTTATCTAACAAAAATAAAGCTAATGGATTCAACAACTCTCTTTCTATTGCACGTCTCAAAGGTCTCGCCCCAAAAGCTTGATCAAATCCTTTTTCAACAAGAAGTTCTTTTACTTTCTTATCAATCTCTAATTTTAATCCCTGGTTTTTAGATAATTTTTTTTCTATCTTGCGAAGGTGTAACTCTAAAATACTCTCAATATGTTTTTTATCCAAAGAATGAAAAGGAATAATTTCATCTAATCTATTCAAAAATTCTGGTCTAAAATATTTAATCAATTTTTCCTTCAGATTTTTTTCATCTATTTTATTACCAATCTTAAATTCTTCTGCTAATAAATTTGAAGTAAAAATTATTAAAGAATTTTTAAAGTTAACTTTTCTTCCTTTTGAATCTGTAAGATGTCCATCATCTAAAATCTGCAAAAATAAATTAAATACATCTGGATGTGCTTTTTCAATTTCATCAAATAACAACACTGCGTATGGTTTTCTCCTTATTTTACCCGTAAGTTGTCCTTCTTCTTCGTACCCAACGTATCCTGGAGGAGAACCGATTAACTTAGCTACAGAATGCTGCTCCATAAATTCTGACATATCAAAGCGTATTAATGCAGCTTCTGTATCAAATAACTCTTGAGCTAAAGCTTTTGCAGTTTCTGTTTTACCAACACCAGTTGACCCTAAAAATAGAAATGACCCTATAGGTTTGTCTTCGTCACTAAGTCCAACTCTATTACGTCTTATTGCATTAGAAACTGCTTTTATAGCATCTTCTTGACCAATGACAGAACTAGAAAGTCTTTCTTCTAATTTTAATAACTTATCCGACTCTTTTTCTGTTAATTTAGTAACAGAAATACCAGTTCAGCGAGAAATAATATCTGCTATATCATCTTCTGTAATAATTTCTTTTACTAAAGAATTTTTATCACCTGCTACTTTTTTTGCCTCCTTTAATTCTTTTTCCAACTTAGGCAAACGAGCATTTTTGATTTCAGCCACTTTTGCATAATCATATTCTTTTTCTGCAGTTTCTGCTTCAAATTTTAATTTTTCAATCTTCTCTTTTATTTCTCCTATTTTGTCAACACTTTCTTTTTCTTTTTGCCATAAAGAAACTAATGTATTTAATTTTTCATTTAAATCAGCTAATTTTTTCTTTACCTCACTAACTTTTTCTTTTTTTGTGCCCTCTTTAGACAAAGCAGCTTTTTCAATTTCCAAATTCAAAATCTTTTTTCTTATCTTTGAAATTTCTTCAGGTTCTGATTCTTTTTCAAGTTTTAATTTTGACATCGCTTCGTCTATAAGGTCTATAGCTTTATCTGGAAGCCTTCTGTCTGTAAGATATTTGATAGATAAATTAACTGCAGCAATCAAAGCATCATCTGAAATAGTAACACCATGAAAAATTTCATATTTTTCTTTAATACCTCTCATAATAGCCAAAGCCTCTTGTGCTGTAGGCTCTTCTACCATCACAGGTTGGAAACGTCTTTCTAAAGCAGCATCTTTTTCTATATATTTTCTATATTCAGAAATGGTTGTTGCACCTATCATGTGTAAAGTCCCCCTAGCTAAAGCTGGTTTTAATAAATTGCTTGCATCCATAGATCCTTCCGAACCACCAGCTCCAACTATTGTATGTAACTCATCTACAAAAAGTAAAACTTTTCCATCTGTTTTTTCTATAGCTTTAATCACATTTTTCAGCCTCTCTTCAAACTCACCTCTATACTTTGCTCCTGCAACTAAAGATGCCATATCCAAACCAAGCAAAATTTTATTTTTTAATGACTCTGGCACCTCATCTTTAAAAATTTTATGAGCAAGCCCTTCAATAATTGCAGTTTTACCAACACCAGGCTCACCAATTAAAACTGGGTTATTTTTTGTTCTCCTTGATAAAATCTGGATAGTTCTTCTAATTTCGTCTTCACGACCAATTATTGGATCAATTTTTCCCTCGGAAGCTAGTTTTGTGAAATTAACTGTAAATTTTTCTAAAGCTTTTAATTTTTCATGGCCATCTTGTGAATCAATCTTTTCTCCTCCTCTTAATTTGTCAATAGTCTCTTTTACATTTTTTTTGTTTAACCCAATTTTTTCTAACTCATCTTTTGCTAATGAACTACCAGAAAAAATTGCTAAAAAAATATGATCAACTGCTAAAAATTCATCACCTATATTTTTTTGAATTTTTTCAGCCTCACGGATAACATCAGAAAACTCTCTGCTTAAACTTCGTGTAGCATTCGTAACTTTTGGATATTCCGATACTTTCCTCTTTAAATCTTTTAAAAGATTATCTGGATCTATTTGCAAATCTTTAACAATCTCTCTTATAAAAGATTCTTTATCTTCTAAAATAGCAATTAATCAATACTCTATTTTATAATCTGAAGCCTTAAAGTCATCAGCGATTTTTTGCATTGCTACTATTGATTCTGCAGCTTTTGTTGTTCATTTATCAAAATTCATATTTTTTAAAAAATTAATTATTCTTAATCCTGTTTACTTATTATACACCCCCTGTCAACTTTTGTTTTAATTACTATTTTAAATACAAAAACCTTAAAAATGATCGCAAAAATTAACGAATTGCTTTGTTGACTTCCTCGTGCCAACATTCACTGTATATTTATACGGCTCATTTTGTTTCTCATTGATGCCTTGCATTACATTTAATTTTTAGGTTTTTGGAAATAAGGAGAAATTATTTTCTTTTTTAAAAAAAACTTATTGTTTGATTTTACATTGCCCATAACAAATATATCAAAAATAATAGTATTAAAATACTAGTCCAAATAATATTTGCTCATTTAAATCAATCTTTTTTGAATTTTTTTATTATATATAT
>JALUMP010000111.1 GCA_027039745.1 Candidatus Parcubacteria bacterium | reverse complement strand
GTATTTAATAGGTAAAACATTTTGAGAAATTAGATTAAATTTGGTGAAACATATTTTATTAGGTTTAGATTTTTTAATTGGAAGAGATATTATAGAAACTGTTATATTAAAAACAGATAAAGCATTATGGATAGACTTAGCCATTTTGGTTTTAATAATTGTGATTAGAGTTGTATTTTCTTATTTCACGACACGAGAGATGGAACAACTAAAAGAAGAGCATGGGCTACAAAAATTATAAATTTATAATTTTTAAAAAAGATTTCATTAAAAATCTGATATAATATTATTATGAAAGTGATTGGAACAATTTTATCAATTAGGGGATCTTCTGCGGCAGAAGCGTTTTTTGAGAAAGAGACACCACCAATCCATGCTATTTTAAAAACAAAAGACGAAGTTATTTTTGAAGTAGTTGAAATTAAAAATAATCAGGTTGTTAGTTTGATAGCTTTAACAGAGATCAAAGAAACATCGCAAGGGGAAGAATTATTTTTTGAAGGAGAGAAAATTTCTGTTAAATTAAATAATAAAATTTTAGGTAGGATTTTTGATTTATTTGGTAACCCTTTAGATAATAAAGAATTTAAGAATACAAAACCATATCCGTTGTTTTTAAAAAAAGAAGAAAAAATTTATACAGAATTAAAAGAAAATCAAATTTTAGAAACAGGTATAAAGGTTATTGATTTATTAACTCCTTTTCGTGGGGGAGACAAAGTTGGTTTGTTTGGGGGAGCTGGAGTAGGAAAAACTATTTTGATTACAGAGCTTATTCATAATTTATCTTTGAAAAAAATTGGGTATTCAATTTTTGGTGGAGTAGGGGAGAGAATTCGTGAGGGTAATGATTTGTATGAAACATTGAAAAAAGTTGAAGTATTAGATGATGTGGCTATTTACCTTGGTCAGATGGATGCTTCTGCTGGGGCAAGAATGAGGGCGGCATTTTCTGCCGTGACAGCAGCAAAATTTTTATTAGACAAAAAAGACAAAGATGTTTTTTTGTTTATAGACAATATTTTTAGGTATGCACTAGCTGGTATGGAAGTTGGAGCAACTTTAGGGAAAAATCCTTCTGAGTTAGGCTACCAAGCTACTTTAGATAAAGATTTAGCAGATTTACAGGAAAAGATACAAGGTAATGAAAAAAGCTCAATCACTTCTCTACAAGCTGTTTATGTGCCTGCAGACGACATTACAGACCCTGCGGTTGTTTCTATTTTTTCTCATCTGGATGCTTCTTTGGTGTTATCAAGAGATATTGCAGAAAAAGGAATTTATCCAGCTGTAGATATTTTACATTCTCATTCATTAGGAATAAATAAAGATTTAGTTGGAGAGAAACATTATAATATTGCCCAAAAAGTGAAAGCTATTTTTCAAAAATATCAAGAATTATCTTCTATTATTAATATTTTAGGAACAGAAGAATTATCTCATGATGACAAGATTATTGCGAGACGTGCAGAAAGGTTGCAAAGATTTTTGACTCAACCATTTTTTACCACAGAATCTTTTAATGTTAAAAAAGGGGTATATGTTCCAGTAGAGAAAACTGTTAGTGATTGTGAAAGAATTATAAAAGGTGATTTTGATGATGTGCCGGTTGAAGAGTTTTACATGATTGGAACATTAGATGAAATAAAAAGAAAATAATATGGAAATACAAATTATTTCTCCAGAAAAAACAGATATTTTTAAAAAAATTAAAAAAATTAGTATTCCAACTTGAGATGGAGTAGTGCAGATTTTGGAAAATCATGCAGAATCTTTTTTTCTTTTGGGACCTGGTAAAATTATTTTTGGTAAGAAGCAAATTATACAAGAAATAAATAACAACACAGGTGGGGTGTATGTTAAAGATAATATTGTTAAAATTATCTTCAGATGATACAATGACACTACGAAGTTTCTTTTTAAGTTTCGCGTTAACAATAACAACTTTTCCATCAAGTGTTGGAAAAATCACTAAATCTTCAATAAAAT
>JALUMP010000110.1 GCA_027039745.1 Candidatus Parcubacteria bacterium | reverse complement strand
ATTAATTTCTATTTACAAAAAACTGACAATTGCATATACAGCGAAGCTTTTATTAAAGAATATCTGGAAGAAAAAGAAATTGATAGAAAAATTATTAGATCAATAATCCGTTCAAATGATTTTTCTATTTGGGCAAAAGAAAGTTTAAGTAAAAAAATTGAATTATTTTTTAACAAATTAGATATTAAAGATAATAGGTTAAAAATATATAGGACAATTTATACTGAATATGATTGGATAGAAGCAACAAAAACTTCTGGATTCATAAAGATTGGTATTTATTGGTCATATAAAAAAGAAGGTACTTTTTTATATTCTGGGAATAAAGCACATCCGAATAAATATTTTTTTTCCGGTGATGTCTCATTGAGAGATGTTGATTGGTTTAAGACATATCTATTTAGTTTAGCTACCCTTTGGCAAGATGAAGTGGAAATTCGATTATTTGATAATCGAAAAATTAAAAACTTTGTAGCGGAAAAAGAAGGTGATTTTTTTGTCTACTTATTTAGTCCATCAAAGATTTTCAAATCGTGAACTACCCAACCACTAAAGACGATTGGGCTTCAAAAGATTGATTTGTGAAATATTAGAAAATGAAAGACCATTAGTATTTCTGCTTAAAATTATTAAAATTCTCATTTTTAGCAAATTTCAGAATAAAGTATAAAATAGCCAATTCCGTTATTATTGTCTAAAAATGATAATAAATGTTAGTTTTTTTGCTTTCTGAAATATCAAACATTGTTTCAAAAGAAGTTATAATCCAAAATGGATTTGCAAAAAAATAAAATAACAGGAAGAGTTTTCTCTTGTTTTATTATTTTTTTTATGATATAATATAACAAGAAGGAATTTTACAGTTTTGATTCAAGATAGTGCTGAATTTTTATTTAGAACTGATTTAGCAAACGGTTATTTTTTCAAAAAGAAGCACAAAACAGGAGAAAAAATGGCAAGTGGAATGTTTGCAATATTAAAAAACATATCAATGTTGATGGATGATACAGTAACAATGAGTAAAGTGGCGATAAAGGATACAGTGGGAGTATTGGGCGATGATTTGGCAGTTAATGCAGAGAAAGCTTCAAAGTTTTCTCCTTCGAGAGAACTTCCAGTACTATTAAAAATCATAAAAGGTTCTTTGTTTAACAAATTATTGTTAGTTCCTATTCTAATTTTCATTTCATATATTTTTCCATATCTAATTGCACCAATTTTAATATTAGGTGCTACATTTTTGTCATATGAAGGTGTGGAAGGGTTGCGTGAAATACTTGGAAAGAAACATGAAGAGAACAGAGATGAAGGGGATGAAGACGAGAAAGTAAAATCAGCCATAAATACAGATAAGATTTTATCAATAGAAATAATTGTGATTGCATGAAATGCTGTCACAGGAAAACCAATAGTAGAACAATTCATTATAGTCAGTCTTGTAGCTTTATTAGCTACGGTAGGAGTATATGGAATAGTTGGGCTTATAGTAAGATTTGACGACATGGGATTATGGCTAATTAAACATTCAGTTCAAGAAGAAACCAAAATTGTTTTAAAACATAAAATAGAACCAAAAGAGAAAATGTATATTAAAAAAACAATAACACATGTAAATATGCAAAAAATGTATCTAGGTTCGCTAATGATTAGAAGTATGAATTTAACGATTAAGTCATTAACATACATCGGTGTAGTTGCAATGTTTGTAGTTGCTGGTGAAATTTTAATTCATAAAATCAATTTTTTGTATACACACATAAATGTGGATACTTTTTTTAGTTTTATACCCGCTATAACATTATCAATAATAATAGGATATATTGCTATTGTGCTTATAAACATCTTCGACCTAAAGAGCAAAGCTTCAAAGAGTGAATAATTCATTTTTAGTCATAATTGACTAAAAATTGAACCGTTCAGAACTTTGAATTATTTATAATCTTGTTCCAGACTGAAATCTCCTCACAGATAAATCAAGGGGATTTTTTTGCTGATTTTTTGGCGAAATATTTTAAAGTTTATAATATAATTCAATCGTTTTTTACTTGAAAAAGTAAAATTTTAAAAAATGATAGAAATAGGAGAAAATCATGAAAAGAAATATCAGAACACATATAGAAAATGTACTTAAGTATAGAGGTAGTTATTATTTTGATCGTAATTTTGCGAACTTAACAGTAAGATACAATGAAGAAAAAGGTGGCATTGAAGTTTGTATTGTTTCTTATGAAGATAGTGAACAACAAAGAGAACCTATTGGTTTTGCTAAAACACCAATGGATACTGTTAGAATTATTGAAGAAAACAAACTTAGAGTTAAAAAACTTAATTCTCAACTTAAAGCAGATTATTTACAGTTAGTTGATGTAGCTAAAGAAGATGATTCTGAAAATGTCGTTTTTGACGACAAAGATGTAAAAGTAGTTCTTTCATCTGATTTTGGAGAAATTGCAATTTCATTGTCTTTAAATAAAGATGGGTGGGATCAATATGTTGCCATATATGAAGGATATTCATCCAAAGAAGCAGTGAAAGCAATTAAAAAAGCTATTCATACTGGTCTTTGTGTTCATAGAGGAAATCAAGAAGTTGTTTCAAAAGCATATGAATCTCTAAGAAAAGGAGAATAGTGTGACCACTGAAACAACAGGAAAATGTCCAAAATGCGGAAGTACAACAAATACAAGATTTGGTCAAGATTGGTTTAGTTTTGATATTTGTCCAAATTGTGGTTTTGGATATGGAATTGATTCATTACATGAAGCATTAGTAGCTGAAGAAGTTTTTCAAGCGACATTAGAAGCAGTTAGACCTTTATTAGCATTAGAAAGTTTATCTGGGCTAAAGAGACTATTAGACAAAGAATCTCAAGAAACTTTGGCTTTTAGTTATGAAAACGACAAAGATGAAATGTTTGAAATTTCAATAAATTCATTTTTTCAAAAAATGACAGTATCTGGAAAACTTTTTATATTTTCTGATCAAGAAATTTCAAGTGTCAGCATTAAAATAAACTATCTGAATGATAGTTTTGCTTATATGATGGGAAAAACTGGTCCAGAGTATTATTTTAATGGATTAAAAATAAACCTTGAATCAAAATATAACAAATTACAAGAATTTCCTTTAACTGAAAATTTTATGCCTGTTATTTTTGCGGTTGCATTAAGTAAAGTATTGGAAAAAATTCAAAATGAAATCTATGATTTGAATTATATTGATCAACATATGTATAGAGCCTGGATTAGAGAAATTTATATCCTTAATGAGACTAGTGAAGAAAAAAAATCAGTGAGCAATTTCCTTACAGAAAAGAAAAACAAAGTCTTTCGTTTTATGATGCCCTGTGGTGTTCCAGAAGAGGCAAGCGAATATAAAATGAAAGGAGACTTGTTCCAAATTGATTATTCAGAATAGAAGTTCTTTCTATTTTGAATAACATCTAATATTCCTTATGGAAAAAATAGAAATTTCCAGTGAACTATAAAATATTAGAACATAATTGTTCTTTTATCTACAACTTAGAGCTTTTGATTATTTATAGTCTTGTCCCAGACTGAAACTGCATCATACCTAATTCTTGAATATTTCTAGCTGCATTAAGATCTCTATCTAACTTTGTGTTACAAGATGGACAAGTCCATTCTTTTTGCATGCCAAGTTTATTATTGATCTCTTTGCAGTTGTTACAAGTCTTTGAGGTATAAGCAGGTTCGACTTCAATTATGATCTTTCCTTTTGGAAGGTTTTTCAACTGAACTTTAAAACCGTCCGATCCGACTATTGTCTCAAAATTAACATCAATACCAATGTTTTTAGAGCTGTCTATGACCTTTTTAGAGATATTTTGATATCCACTAAGGGAGATGTAATATTTTCCGTTCTTACGGCTTATATTAGCTGTTTTAGGAGTAAAGTGTTTAATGCTGAGGTCTCTGTTTTTAAACTGGTAAATCTCTCGACCTATCTTAACATAATACTTAGTCTTCTTTTTACCAGACTTTGTTTTGTATCTGTTTTTAAAGAGTTTGATCGAGGAATCGGTAGTTATAGAACCATAATTATCTGCAGATGACAGTTTGAAGTTAAAATCTTTTTGAGAGGACATGTTAATTTTGTTAAATGTTTTTAAAAACTGTAACATCTTTGTTTGGATTGGCTTACTAAATCCTTTTAAAGATAGTTTTCTATTTTCTGCATAGAGTTTCCATTTTTTTATCTATATAGGTACAGCTTTTTTGTGGCTTGATAATAGTAAATTGTTGATAGTTTTTTCCATCTTTTGAAGTCATTTTTTGTAAATTTACCGAGTCCCTCATCAATCAATAATTTTTGATTCGCTTCTTTTAGACAAAAGTCAATCATAAAGTTATAGACTTGATTCAAAAGAAAGATTCTATAATCAATATTAAATGTGGCTGGATATATAAATGAAAATTTAAAAAATATTACTGCAATGAAAATGCATAAAATAGTTTATTATGCTCAAGCTTGTAATTTAGTTTGGAATGAAAAAGAATTATTTAAAGAAGATTTTCAAGCTTGGACGAGTAGTCCAACATCTACGGTTTTATATAAAATACATAAAGGAAAATTCAAAATAAGTATGGAGAAGCATGCAATGAAATAATTTCAAAAAGTGAAATTCATTTATATTATTCAGGTCTCTAATTTTCATTAATTTTTTTTCGGAGGCATCCTCGTTTGGTGGAGTAAAAAGAAAAATTATCTCCACATTTCACCTTTGCTGATTTATTTTAGATTCCTAACCTTTTTGATCTTATAATCAGTTTTTGATTAAGTTTCATATTTTGCAATTCAGCATATATTTTCTTTCATTATTTTTTTAGAAACAAGCATCAGAATGGGAACAAAAACAAAAGTTGTTAAAAGAATAACTCCGATCACAATACTTTCAAACATTTCTTTATATTCAAAATTAGGAAAATGTTGAAATAGTATATGAAGCATAACAATACTCAATCCACCTTTTATGCCTGCAAAATTTAAAATCAAGTACCATTTGAAATCCATTTCTTTGATAAAATTATATTTTTTAACAAAATAAGAAAAACTACCAATAAGAACACTTCGGATTAATATACTGACAACAAAAACTAAAATTATTTCTTTATAATAAAAGAGTAAATTATCTATATTTACAAGTCTTGCTAGACTAACAAATAGAACACCATTTACAAGCATTGATAAAACAGATAAAAAAGCAGCAATATCTTTTTGTCGTTTTATATCTGTAATATTTACAGACAAAGATGATATTATAGATCTTACTTTCTCTCGTTTATAGAGCTTTGTATTAGATGAAATATTAGAAAGAACACCTTCTTTCCTTTCTTTTAAATGGTGCTCTTTTTCATAACTCTTATCTATTATAGTTGTCATTGTTAGAATAGCAATAATTTCAGATAGCAAACCAGACAAAGGATTGTGTCCTATAACATGAATTTGTTCAGCAACAAAATAAGAAGCATATGCTATAAGTAAAATTAAAACGAATTCTCCCATCAAATCTTTTGTTGTTTTCAAAAGAACTAGTCCAAGAAAGCCAAAAAATAAGCCAATAAAAGATGATCCAATAATAATTTCAAGAGGCGATATTATTACATAAGAAACAGACATACTACTATGATTCAATAAATAAAGACCAATAGCACTAAACATCGTTAAAGCCATAGCATCATTAAAGAGAGATTCTCCTTCAGCTAAAATTTCTAATTTATGAGGAAGTTTATACATTCTAAAAACCGATATAACAGACACAGGATCTGTTGCAGTGACCATGGCAAAAAGGGCAATCAATGCACCAATTGGTATATCAACATCCCCAAAAATAAAGGTTTTAAATAAAAGGCTAATTATTACAGTGATAACAACAAAAACAGCAGAAAGAATAAAAATAGATACCCAATTTTCTTTTAATGTTTTAAATTTTAGTAAAAAAGCATCACTTAATACCAATAAGACAATAAAAATAACCATCTCTTCTGAGAAAAATTCAGTCGTAGTGAAATTTAAGAAATTAGGTATAAAAATACCTGACAAAAATGAAAGAACTAACAACGATAATGGTGATGGAATTTTAAGAGAATTTTGGATTTTAATGGAAAAGAAAGTAATGGCCAAAATTAAAACTATGTTAAAGATCATTGCAAACCAACTCAATAAAATGAAAATTGCTTATAGAAATCATAAATAATATCCTTTTTTAAAATATTATACAGTATTTTAACTTATAAACTTATTAAAAATCTTTATTTTTATATTTAATTTTGCGAGAATATATTTTTTTAGATTTGATGGTTCTAGTGTTTAACGAAATTTCTCTTTTGAAGTTTTTGTAAATATTAAGATCTCTCATGAATATTCCTTTATTTTTGGAGTGTAGTGGAGAATCGAACTCCTCATGCCAGTGCCACAGACTGGTGCATTTCCATTATGCGAAACCACACATATATAATTTGGTGTTCAAGGAGAGATTTGAACTCTCAATCCCGAAGGCAATGGTTCCTAAGACCATCGTGTATACCAATTCCACCACTTGAACTTTTTTTGGCAAGCGAGAAAGGACTCGAACCTTTGACATCTGGGTTTGGAATCCAGCACTCTACCAACTGAGTTACTCGCTTATATATTTTTTGGTGCTAAGAAGTGGAATTGAACCACTGACACTCAAATTTTCAGTCTGATGCTCTACCAACTGAGCTATCTTAGCATTTTGGATGGGGCAGAGGGATTCGAACCCCCGCATCTCTGGTCCAAAACCAAATGCCTTTACCGCTTGGCGATGCCCCAATATTTTTTTTGGCTCTGAATGCTGGGCTCGAACCAGCGACAAAGGAATTAACAGTTCCCCACTCTACCTACTGAGTTAATTCAGAATATTTTTTGGAGGATAATGAGAGATTCGAACTCTCGGGAAACTATTAATCTCCGCTGGTTTTCAAGACCAGTGCATTTGACCGCTCTGCCAATTATCCATTTTTATTTTTGGTGTCACCAGAGAGACTTGAACTCTCAATCCCGAAGGCAATAAATTTTAAGTCTATCGTGTATACCAATTCCACCATAGTGACATATTTTTGGTAGAGAGTAAGGGATTTGAACCCTTGTGTGTTTTACCACTCTCGGTTAGCAGTCGAGTCTTTTTGACCACTCAAGCAACTCTCTATATTTTTTTTGGCTCTGAATGCTGGGCTCGAACCAGCGACAAAGGAATTAACAGTTCCCCACTCTACCTACTGAGTTAATTCAGAATATTTTTTGGAGGATAATGAGAGATTCGAACTCTCGGAAGACTATTAATCTCCGCTGGTTTTCAAGACCAGTGCATTTGACCGCTCTGCCAATTATCCATTTTTATTTTTGGTGTCACCAGAGAGACTTGAACTCTCAATCCCGAAGGCAAAAGGTTTTGAACCCTTTATGTATACCAATTCCATCATAGTGACATGTTTTTTAGTTGAAAAGATTTACATACAACATTTTATCTAAAAGATAAAATATAAATATAACTTTTCTATATAATTAGACTAATAATATTTTTAGATTTTATTAAGAGTCTCATAGAAACTCCTAAAAAAAAGGAGCTTTTATGAAGTTCTTGAATTTAAATTAGATTGCGAACTAAATAAATTAAAAAAAGACAATAAAATATTGTTGTAACTATTAAATTTTTGAATTATAATAGACCATAATGAAAATGATAATTTCATATTTTTCCTTTTTTTAATTTATTTTGGTGTTTCTACGAAGATTTGAACTTCGGACTTTCTCCTTGTAAGGGAGACACTCTACCGCTGAGTTATAGAAACAAAAATGGTGGAGATACACAGATTTGAACTGTGGACCCATTGTGTGCAAGGCAATTGCTCTCCCAACTGAGCTATATCCCCATAATATTATAAAAAATTTTTTTTGAAAGTAAATGTTTTGAAGATTTTCTGACAAAAACTTTTTATAGTCAGTCAGAAAAATGTAAGTTCCCTAACTGGCAGATTTAACCTGCAGATTTAAATACACAAATAAACTATTTAAACTAAATTGTGATAATAAATTATTTAACGACCAAGTTACCATAGCTTTTCCTTTTTGTGTTTTTAAGTTTTAATGTCAGTATTATTACGAATACTTG
>JALUMP010000109.1 GCA_027039745.1 Candidatus Parcubacteria bacterium | reverse complement strand
ATATGATTTTTTTTAAAAATATTTTAATCATTTTAAGAAAAAACTTAAGTTGTAGTATAGTTTTAACTAAAAAATTTAATTACAAGTTTGTAAATTGTTTTAAAATAATATAGTTTAAAATATTATTTTAATAACAAAGCCATTACTGCTGTTATAAAAAATAACACAGATAAAACGGTTGTAAATTTTAATAAAAATTTTTCCAATCCTCTTCTTGTAGATCCAGCACTTGCAGCAGCTTCTCCGCCTCCACCAAATCCTGCACCCAAACCAGCTCCTGTTTGTTGTAGTAAAATAGCAATAATTAATAATACTGAAACAATAACTTGAACTATAGGTAATATTTTAGTTAACATTTCCATAACAAAAGCATTTTAACAGAAAAAAATGAACTTGCAAGGGATATAATAATAGGTATGTAATATTTTATTAGCTAGCGAAGCGAGAATCATCAAAAACTGTAATTGAAGTGGAGGTCTTTTGTGACCGAGCAAGCGACGCTAATATTAGGTTCAATATTTCTGAGCTTGGTCTAAGAATAGGATGAGTGCAATGAGCATCTTGTAATACTTTGTTATCTTGCTGTGAGGAACCTTTATTTAAAAAAGTTATTTGTTATAATGGCATACATAAAATATTATATTATGAAAAACAAATATTATTTAATATTATCAGTTTTGGTGTTGGCAATTATTTCATCATTGGGATATTTTTATCTTGTTAAACCAGAAATAGATAGTAGAGCGGAAAAGAAGGAAGTATTAACAAAAAAAGAATTACTTAACACAAAAAAGAAGCCAAAAACAATAGCTTTAGGCTTAGATTTAGTCGGGGGGAGTCAGCTTACTTATAATGCAGATATATCTGCTGTAAAAGAAAAAGATGTTGACGATACTTTGGAGTCATTAAAACAAGTTTTAGCTCAAAGATTAAATCCTTTTGGGACATCTGAAGTATCTATCACTTTAGAAAAGCCATCAATTTTTGCAAATTCTGATCAAACTGACAATTACAGAAGAGTCATCGTTCAAATTCCTGGTGTTGCAGACCCAGAAGAAGCTAAAAAAATGATTGGTAAAATACCTACTCTAGAATTTAAAATTCAAAAAGATAATAAAACATTTGAAAACACAAAATTAACAGGTAGATATCTTGAAACAGCAAGGCTAAATTATGATGGAGCTAGTTCTAAACCAATTGTTTCTTTGAAATTTACAGATGAGGGGGCAGATGTTTTCGGTGATTTAACTGCTGCAAATGTGGGTAAGGTTATGGCAATATTTTTAGATGGAGAAGTTATTTCAGCGCCAGTTATAAAACAAGCTATAAGATCAAATACAGCTATTATAGAAGGTAATTTTACTTCAGATGAAGCAAAAGAACTTGCACGTAATTTGAGATTTGGGGCTTTGCCTGTTCCTGTAAAATTAATATCTTCAAATACAATTTCTGCATCATTAGGAAACGAGATTATGCAAACCTCTCTAAAAGCGGCAGCTGTTGGGTTGGTTCTTGTGATGTTATTTTTAATTATTTTTTATGGTTTTTCAGGAGTTGCAGCTTCTTTGGCTTTGATAAGTTACATAATTTTGACTATATCAATGTTTAAGCTTTTTGGTTTTGTTTTTACAGCTGCTGGAATCGCAGGATTTATAATTTCAATTGGTATGGCAGTAGATGCTAATATTTTGATATTCGAGAGAATTAAAGAAGAATTGCGAAAAGATAAAAAAATAAAAGATGCTGTAAAGATAGGTTTTCAGAGGGCTTGGCTTTCTATACGAGACGGAAATATCTCTTCTATTTTAACAGCAATTATATTGTTCTATATGACAACATCATTAATAAAAGGTTTTGCTTTAACTTTTGGTTTTGGTGTTATGGTTTCTATGTTCTCTGCAATAGTGATAACAAGAATATTCTTGTATTCAATGATAACAGATAGCAATAAAATGAAAAAGAAAAAATTATTATTTGGACATTTAAAAAACGATAATTAAAAAATATTATATGAAAACAAAAAAAAC
>JALUMP010000108.1 GCA_027039745.1 Candidatus Parcubacteria bacterium | reverse complement strand
CGACCTTCTGGAGGATATTCTTTACAGCTTTGTTGGACTACTGGATATGTGGCTGGGAAAGATATAAAAAACTCTTAACTTACAAATAACTACAAAAACTGGATTGCTTCGCAAGCTCGCAATGACGGATACCGGTGATTTTTTAGTTTTGTGGTGATTGCTGGATTGCTTCACTTCGTTCGCAATGACAGATAACGGTGTTATTAATTTGCAATAACAAAACAAACCTGTCATTACGAACTTTTGGAGCGGAACGGAAAAAGAGTGGCAATCTAGGTTTGTGTTGGATTGCTTCTGGATTGCTTCGCAAGCTCGCAATGACGAATACCGATGTTTTTTGATTGTGCTGATTGCTGGATTACCGCGCTGCACTCGCAAAGACAACTATTAAAAACTTTTAACTAAAACAAAATTATCCTTGTGGATTTTTCAACGGACCAGGCCCGTTGAAAAACTTTAATTTTAAACTAATAAAAAAGATAAAAAATTGGCAAAGCCATTTTTTTATCTTTTTTTTAAAATTAATACAATTTTATTCTACAATTCCATCTAAATTAACATCATACAAAATCTTTTCTAAAACATGTTTGTATGTTACCAACTCATCTTCCTTAAATCAAATAGAAATTTCTCTTTTAGCTTCTTCTGGTGTTTCTGAAGCATGCACTAAGTTTCTTAATCCTCTGTTGTCTTGTGCTCCACATAAGTCATAAGAGTCAATGCCATAGTCTCCTCTTATAGTTCCTGCCTCAACAGATACTGGCTCTGTTGCCCCTACCATAGAAACCACAACATCAACTGCTCTATGTCCTTCATATACAACCGCTATACTAGGACCTGCTGTAATATATTTTGCTAACCCTCTTATAATATCTTTGCCATACTCTATTGCTTCTTTGTCTACAGGTAGACCTGCTTCTTTTCTTGCTTCCATAGATCTTGCCCCCTTTTCTTCAAATCAAGCATCGTCTTTATTGTAATGTTTAAAAACTCTTTCTTCATCTGCTACAAACATTTTAAGACCAACTATTTTTAATCCTCTATTTTCAAATCTTTTTAGAATTTCTCCTACTAAATTTCTCTGAATTGCGTCTGGTTTTAAAATCACCAATGTTCTTTCATTTATCATATTTTTTTAAATTAATTTGCCAATATGATACTCTTTTTTGAGCTAAAAAGCAAAGATGATATAATAAACTTAACTATGAAATTAAAAATTAAAAAACTAAATAAAAATGCAAAAATGCCAAATTTTGCACACAAAACAGATGCTGGTATGGATTTGTATACTACTGAAAAAATTATCTTAAAACCAAACCAAAAAACTGCAGCTCCAACTGGAATTGCTATGCAAATACCCGAAGGATATGTTGGGCTTGTTTGAGATAAATCTGGAATAGGTATTATGCGTGGGGTAAAAACATTAGGTGGTGTAATTGACGCTGGATATAGAGGAGAAGTTTTAGTTGGTCTTATAAACTTGTCTGATGAAAAACAGATTTTTAAAGCAGGAGACAAAGTAGCTCAAATTTTAATCCAAAAAATAGAAGAACCAGAAATAAAAGAGGTGACAGAGTTGGAAAAAGCAGACCGAGGAGAAAAAGGTTTTGGCTCTACTGGAAAAAATTAGAAAATAAAAAAACGGCATCGCCGTTTTTTTGTTTCACCTTTACTACATTATCCTTGATTTATGCATCTATATCTAACATAATTTTCTAAATTAAATCACAATTCAGTAATATACATATATTATCTTAAAATATGCTAAAAATCAAACCCCCTTCTTAATGACTCAAAATTTTAAGCTCTGCTTTGTTATCAACATTTAAGCTTGCTGTCCCCCCAATTGGAAAAGTTATCAATGGGTTAGTGTGTCCAAAGTCTACATTTCCAATGATTGGCATATTTTTTAGCTCTTTTTTTGTCTCTATAATATATTTTAATTTTTCAAAATTAATATCTGTGCCTTTTTGAAATCTCCCAATTATAATACCCTTTACTTTATCAAAATCTTTTTGCTGTATTAAAGATTGTAAATTTCTATCAAACTCTACACTAAAATCTTCAGCTGTTGCTCCATCATCTTCTAAAAACAAAATTGCATCAGATAAACTTGGCATATATTTTGTGCCTTGCAGAAGATTAAAAGAACATAAATTACCTCCAACAATTTTTCCCTGTGCTTCTCCTTTGTTTAAAATAACAAAACCTTCATTTTTTTCTATTATTCTGTCTTCTTGATTTAGAAATCAGTTATCATCAGACCATGTTGGAGATGGCTTAATTGGAAATTCTTGATCAGACATTAAACATTTTTTAAAATATTCTAAATTATAATCAAACTCTTTTTCCATACCCCATGTAGAAAAATGAGGTCCAGAATATGTTATAAGATCTGTTTTAGCGGTAATGGCATTAGCCAAAATAGTAATATCTGAATAACCACAAAGAATCTTTGGATTTTGTTTGATTAAGTCATAATCAATATAATCTAACATTTGGTTTGTATTAAAACCACCAAGAGTAGTAAATATGGCTTTTACATTTTTATCTAAAAATGCATCATGTAGGTCGCTTACTCTTGAAGAAACTAAAGAAGAAAAAAAGATATCTTTTTCAAAACAATTTTTAGAAAAAGTTACTTTAAAACCAAGTTTTTCTAATCTTTCTTTGGCTATTTTTACAACATTTTCTGAAACAATTGAAAGACTTCTAGCTGGAGCTATGACTCTAATTTCACCTCCTGCTTTTAATTTTTCTGGAATAATCATTTTCTTTTTAGCTTATCTTTTATTTACAAGAAGCTTTACCCCCCAAACTATTAAAATAATTGGCCAGATATACTCTCACTTAATATCTAATGGTATATCTATAAAATTTTTTAGAAAAAATATAGACCCCAAAATTATTAATAAAATCCCACCCATGCTTACTTTTTTATTTTTTATCATATTTTATATTATTACTTTATTTAAAATTATATCATTTCTTTCTATATAATATATAGCTTTTAAAATTTGTTATATCTATATACCTTTCACCACAATCACAAATTCTCCTCTCACCTTACCTGAATTAGCTTCAAAAAACTCTTTTACTTCTTTTACACTTCCTCTTCTTTTTTCTTCGTATATTTTTGTAAGCTCACGAGCAACAAAAATTTTTCTGTCTTCTCTACAAAACTCTTCTAAAGAGTTCAATGCTTTCATTAGTCTATGTGGTGACTCATAAAAAACAGATGTTTTTTTGTTTTCTGCTATTTCTTTAAAAATTGTTTGTCTGCCTTTTTTGTGTGGCAAAAACCCATAAAAAACAAACTCCGAAGAAGAAAAACCAGAAACAGAAAGCGCAGATAAGACAGCAGAAGCTCCAGGTATTGGAATAATCTCTATTTCATCTAAATTGTCTCCAAAAGTATCATATAAATCTTGCACAATTTTAACTCCAGGGTCTGAAATTGTGGGAGTGCCAGCATCTGAAACTAGGGCAATATCTTTATCATCTTTCAATAAATCAATTATTTTATTTTTTTTGGCTTTTGTTGAAAATGAATTATAAGAGTCTAACTTATTTTCTATTTCGTATTTATCAAAAATTCTACGAGTTACCCGAGTGTCTTCTGCCAAAACCAAATCAACGTTTTTTAAAACATCAATAGCTCTAAAAGAAATATCTTGTAAATTTCCTATTGGAGTTGCTACTACAAAAAAAGTTCCTGCCATAATTTTATTATACTATTTTATCACGTTGTAAGTAATATATTGCCCCAAGAGAGAAAAAACCAATGGCTGCAATAAAACCTATCATTTTGAAAATTCCTGATACTGATTCTAGGTCATTCCCAAAAAAATAACCACCACCTAAAAACAAAACTGTTCAACCAAAACAGCTGATAAAATTCCAAATTCAAAATACAGTTTTATTCATAGATAATGAACCTGCTATAAACGGAGCAAACTCCTTTAAACCTGAGATAAATCTAGATAAAAAAATAGCGATTTTTCCCTTTTGTTTTATAAAATCTTGAGCTAAAAAATAATATTTTTCATCCACATATTGAGAGCGTAAAATCTTGCTTCCATATTTTTGACCAAGCCAAAAACCAATCATTCCCCCGATAGTTGCACCTAAAAATACTACAAAAAATAATTGTGAAAAAGGCACCACCCCTCTTGCTGCAAATGCCCCAAGCAATAACACCACAGTTGAACCAGGAACCATAGAGACAATCACTACACCCTCTGCAACACTTGCCAAAAATGCTATTAACAATACGAACTGTAAATTATTTTGTATAAAATCTGTAAGAAAAATTAGAATATGCGACATACGAAAGATTATAACACAAATGAACGAGAGACGAAAAAAGAAACTAATAGTATGAGTTTATTTTTCTGACCGAGTGAATGAAGTGTTATATGTTTTACATATAACATAACGAAGTGAGAGTTGGAAATATGAGTAAGTAAAAAATAAAACTCATATTTCTAACCGAACGAGTGACTGTTATATCCTAGATATAACACAAATGAACGAGAGCGACCAATTTTTCTTAACGAAGCATGAGTTTAGAAAAATGGAAGTACTCTTGTGGTGCGGAAAAAGAAACGAATAGTATGAGTTTATTTTTCTGACCGAGTGAATGAAGTGTTATATGTTTTACATATAACATAACGAAGTGAGAGTTGGAAATATAAAACAAACCTGTCATTGCGAGCTTTTGGAACGAAGTGGAGAAAGCGTGGCAATCTAGGTTTATTGCTGGATTGCTTCACATTCGTTCGCAATGACGGATACCGCTGATTTTTAGTTTTGTGGGAATTGCTGGGTTGCTTCGTCCCTCGCAATGACGGATACCGATAATATTAATGATTAGAATTTCTAAACTACTTAGTGCTAGATTTAGAGTTTGATTCAGGGTTTTGTATTTTTAAATAAATATTTTTAAGAATATCTAGAGATAAATCTTCTGCTCGTATTTTTAGGTCAATACCTAAATCTAAAAAAACCTTAATCATCTTTTCTTTTTCATAAAAACATTTTAGATTTTTAATTATTGTTTTTCTCTTTTGACCAAAAGCAGTTTTTAAAAATAAGAAAAAATTATCTTCGTTTATTTTGTTTTTTACAAAAAAATCTCTAGAAATGTTTTTAATTTTTAAAACTGCAGAGTCCACTCGAGGAGCTGGAGTAAAATATTTTGCTGGAACATTCATAACAGATGATGGCTCGCCATATACTTCAACAGACAAACGTAATAAATTATTTTTTTTATTCTTAACATTTTTTCCATCTCTTCAAAAAGTTCCTGCTATTCTTTCTGTTACTTCTTTTTGTAAAAGTAAAACTATTATTTTTGGTTGCTTTTTTGTTTTAGATAAAACCTGGCGGATAAACTGCCCTGTAATATAATAAGGGATATTGGCAACTATCTTATAATCATCTTTTACTAGCTCATCTAATTTTATTTTTAAAACATCTGCTTCTATAATTTCCAATCTATCTTGCTTAAGCTCTTTTTTAAAATTATCTTGTAAGATAGAGATTAGCCTGTGGTCTTTTTCTACCACAAAAACTTTTTTAGAGACTCCCAGCAACTTTTTTGTGAGAACTCCTTTTCCGGGACCAATCTCAATTATAGTATCATCTGGTTCAATATTGGAGACTCTTATAATTTTATCTAGAACTGATGTATTTTTTAGAAAATTTTGCCCTAAAGATTTTTTAGTAGTAAACTTACTCATAAGCTTATTATATAATATATACAATGAAAAAAACATCTAAACCACACCAGCTAACTGTGTACTGCAAATGTGGTAAAAGGTTGGTGAAATATAAAAAAGGTGGTGGCAGACGCCTGGTGAAAATACATGCCGATCGTGTATCCAAAGATTATGAAAATCTTTTTGTTAATAATTTTCCAGAAAACACAGATATTTTTTGCCAATCTTGTGAAAAAAGAATAGCGACTATCAAAAAAATAAATGGAAAATATATAAACAAATTAAATCAAGGTCAGGTTGGTATAATTAAAAAAAATTAATCTTTATGTAAATATTTTTTTTCATGTTCTTCTTTTAATCTTTGTTTTTGTTGTTTTTTTACATTCATTCAAAGCTCTACCTGCTTGTCGTAATCTTCTGTAGAATCTAATACATCTAATCTTTCTTGAAATTTCTGTAAAGAATGACTTAAAACATTTTCTACACTACTTATATAATCATCTCTTTCTAAAATTTTTAAAGCTTGCAAATATGCTCAAAAAATATCTCCCAACTCATCTTCTAAATAAATATGATTTTCTTTTTTGTATTCTTCTGTGGTTTCATCTATCTCATCTTTTGTTTCTTTTAAATATTTTAAAGCTGCATCTTCTCTTTTAGCAAATCTATTTTTAACTATATTATAATCTGTAAGCTTTAAAAGCTTTTTGATATTTTTTAAAATATGCGTATTAGTCATTGTTTTATTTTTTATTCAGAAAGTTTTTGCAATAAAGCATCAAAATCTAAAATATCTTGTTTTCCAGTTGCTAGATTTTTTAGAGTGTATTGATTCCCCTTTTCTTCTTCTTCTCCAACAATAACAACAAAAGGAATACTGAGCCTGTCTGCATATTTCATTCTTTTTTGCATTTTTTTATTAAAATTTAATAAAATTTCTGTAGAAATATCATTATCTCTCAACTTTTTAGCTAATTTTAAAGCGTAATCTTGTTGTGCTATGTCTAAAGGCAGAATTGCCACCTTGGTATAAGTTGCAGATTTTGGAGAGATAACAGATTTTTTTATTAATTGATCAAAAAGCCTTGAAAGCCCAATTGAGATTCCAACCCCGGGAAGCTTTTTGTCTGTATATGCAGAAGCCAAATTCTCGTATCTACCACCAGAACATACTGAACCAATCTCTGGATAATCATCTAATCGTGTTTCGTAAACTGTGCCGGTATAATAGTCTAGCCCTCTTGCGATTGTAAGATCAATTTCAAAAAATCTTTCTTCTACGCCAAGAGCCAACATTATATTGATAACTTTCTCTAACTCACTAACTCCTTCTGCAAAGATATCACTTTTAATATCTAAATTTTTTAAACTCTCAATTTTTTCACCATTGGAACCTGAAATATTTAAAAATTCAAATAAACGTTTTTGGCTATTGTCGTCTACTCCAATACTTCCTAACTCTTCCCTTACTCCATCTTGGCCAATTTTTTCTAACTTATCTATAATCTGCATAACTTGTTGTGATTTTTCTTTTAAATCTAAAGCTTCAAAAAGGCCGTTTAAAATTTTTCTATTATTTATACGGATAGTAAAATTGTCAAAACCAAGAGCTTGAAAAATATCTACAGCAACAGCTGGAACCTCTGCGTCAAAAGACAAATCTAATATTTCATCACCAATAACATCTATATCTGCCTGATAGAATTCTCTAAATCTTCCAGCTTGAGCTCTTTCTCCTCTATATACTTTTGCTATTTGATATCTCTTAAAAGGAAAAACGATATCTCCATACTTATCTACAACATACCTTGCCAATGGCACAGTAAGGTCAAACCTCATTGCAAGATCTGTATCTCCTTTTTTAAAAGAATATATTTGCTTTTCTGTCTCTCCACCTGCTTTTGCAAGCAATGTTTCTTTTCTTTCCAAAATAGGATTATCCATTGGTATAAACCCATACAGCTTGTAATTTTCTTCAATAATATCTTTGATGGTATTGAAAAGTATTTGTTCAGCTGGTTTTAGCTCCATAAAGCCTGAAAGTGGTTTTGTATTTATATTTTTTGACATATCTATTTTATTATAACTTATTTTTTAATTAAAAAATCTTACCTATCTACAGGTAAGATTTCATATTTTTAATAAACAAAAATTACCTGTAACTCTTACAGATATGATTATGAGTCTTGTTTATAAAAATATTTAACATATTTATTATATTATATTAAAAATAATCAAATGTCAAAATTTTTTATAAAATCTTGGTTTTTGATTAGCTTTTGGTATAATGCTTTCATTATGAATAATTATAAAAACTATGCCAAGGTGCTTTTAGAAGAAGCTCAAAATAAAAATCCTGAAGAGTTTGATAAATTTTTTATTAGATTTATTAATTTAATCAAATCAAAAAAACATATTGCTTTGTTACCTAAAATATACCAAGAAATAGAAAATATCTTAAAAACAGATACTAACCAGA
>JALUMP010000107.1 GCA_027039745.1 Candidatus Parcubacteria bacterium | reverse complement strand
TCGCTACTAAATTGTCTTCGTTTATTGCTCATCACATACCCTTTCTTAATCTTTTATGTATTTTAACATTTTTTTATTTGTCTTCTTTCTTGGGGTATTATAGTTTTTAATCCATATAAAAGCGAAATAAGTAATTTATTGGGTTTGGGGTTAAGCATTGCAAAAGTACATAAAAAAATTTTTGAAAAATTACCTAATGAAAAAAGGAAAAGAGCGGGGTATAGTGGTTTTTATTATTTTTGCAAGAGAAATAACCTCCAATCGTCTAAAGCGGTTGGGTAGTTCACTAAATCAAAGAGATGGCTATATCCATCTCTTTGACTGTTTAATAAAATTAAGATGATTTAAAAAATATCCTTTATTCTTAAAAATTATCTGCACATCTCTATCTGTTAACATGCAATTAATATAATAAATTAGGCTGCTGCTGTCTAATTTAGTGGTAAAGTCGTTACTTGTTAATTTGAATTTAATTATACCTTTATATCCTTCATAAAATTCCTTGATTTGATTTTCTAAATCTTTGATATTTTCTATATTTGATTTCTCTTCTAGAACGAAAATAAATCCAACAATTGCTTTTAGGGGAAAATTAAAGAGTTTGAGATTAATATTTTTTATTATTTCTTCACTTATTTTATCTGGCAAAATTATTTTAGTTTTTTGCACTTTTTTACCAAGAAGCAGCCAATTTGGGTCAATTTCAAATTTTTCGATTGCTTTTTGAAGTACATTGCTCGGGATATCTCTTCCGGACACGTAATTGCTGTATGTTTGGGGTGATACATCAATTTTATGTGCAAATTGATTTTTGCTCATCTGTAATTTAATTCTGAATTCTTCAATTCTATCATTTATAGACATTTAAGCTACCTTTTAACCAACAAATTTTCAAGTAAACTTGACATTCTAAACAAATTTAGATATACTTTGTATAAATTATCAACAAATACGGTTGATAAGTCTCTTTAAAAATTTGGCGATTTAAGAGACTTATCTTATTTTTCTTTATCCTTGCATATTTTACTTAAAATGTGCTTAAGGTGTCCTTAACTTAAAAGGAGCTTAAAATGGACACAGCGACTCTGATTATCGATTCAGGAAAATTTAAGAAAGTAGAAGACCTATTCCTTAACTTCGACTTAATTTCAGATTTACTTAAGGAAGACATCTCTAGGATTTGTCAAAGCAAAAATATTTTTTTCTCGGATTTTGATGCGAGTTTTAAGGCATCTGTCGCTCAAACTCGAGCAACCCTCACTAAAAAGCACTTAAGAGCAATTAAGAAAAGATTTCTTGGATGTTCAAATCTCAAAAATGCTTTAAAATTCTTAACTGGAAGATTGTTAAATAACATGAGAAACGCGAATGATACTAAGCATAATTTCGCATTTAAAGCCCCAAAATTCACAGGTTTTGAAGACTACAATATAAACAAAAGTTATAATATAGACGATGAAATCGAGCTAGAAAATTTGGAAAAAAAAGACAAAGTAATCCTTAAAGAAGGCTTAAAAAAGGTTTGGGAAGATGGCAAATTTGATGCTGATTTTGATTTGCAAGATCTAAAAGATTTGTGTTTTAAGTATAAGATAAGCTTATATGATGTGATTGATGAGAAAGAGCTAGAATTGCCGAATATAGGCACTTTGAGACTTGAAAGTGGATTGAAGCAAGGGTTTTTCTGTTTCGATGTGGAGGCGGCGTAATGAGAGAAGAAGAACCATCCTATTACTCTATTTTAATCGCAGATGTTCGTTATTCAAAAGATCTTAATTTTTTTGAAAAAGTTTTATACTCAGATATCTCGGCGCTTACAAATAAATTTGGTTTTTGTACCGCTTCAAATTCGTATTTTGCGAGAGCATTTGAGAGATCAAAGGAAACAATTTCGAGAGCGATCTCGAAAATGGAAAAACTTGGCTTTTTAAAAGTAGTAATTAGAAGAAATGAAAAAACAAGAGAAGTTATAGAAAGAAAAATTTATTTGGTCACATCAGCAGTGGGTATTGACAAAAATATCAATACCCCTATTGACAA
>JALUMP010000106.1 GCA_027039745.1 Candidatus Parcubacteria bacterium | reverse complement strand
CACTCTTAACCTTACCTTCCAATAATTTTCCACTGAATATTTCAATAATTTTTCTTACTTTTTCATGAGTAATAAAAATCCTTATTTTAGGTCCTACTTTAGGTAAAAATGATAGAATCTCTATTAGATACATTACAACATCATCTACATTCCTCAAAATCAAGGTTAACAAATCATTTATCTCATTAAATTCAAAATTTTGTATCTTTAACTTTTCATGAGAGCATGCTTTTATCTCAGCAGAAAACTCCTCTATCAAACTAGGCATATTTTCATTAAAAACGTCTATTAAAGATTCTTTATCATTTACATCATCTAATGCTTTAAATATACTTGTTTTTAAATTCTCTAAAGAATTTTTAATACAATCATCTTTTAAATGCAAATAAATATTTTCCAGTTCTTGTTCAACTTTTTTCTTTTCCAATAAGGCGCTTTCTAACTCTTGCCGGCTCTTAGTGAGTTGCTCCTTTATTCCAGGTAAATTCCTACTTGAATTTTCTATTAATGAATCTATTTGAGAAAAAGACAGATTTTTAATAGCATCTAATGCCTTCTTCTTTCTCTCACTTATTACTTTATTCTTATCTAAATTACTTATGTAAGTTTCAAGGTCAGTTTTAAATTTTACTACTTTACTATTCTTTATTTTTTCTTCATTGTTAGTCAGTACTCCTGATAGATATCTTAAAGCTGAAACCGGATATACGGGGTAATTATCAGTTATATAATTTGGTAAAATTTTCTTAACCACACTTTCATAATCCTCCAGCTCTTCGACAGCATCTATCTTGTTCAGCACTATAAAAATCCTATCTTTATTGCTTTTAGTTGTTGTGCCTTCAAAAAACTCCTTTTCTTCTTTTGTTAACCCCCTTGATACATCTATAACAAATACCATTGCATCTGCTAAAGGAACGTAGCTAACAGATCTATATTCCCTCTGCAAATTAATGTCTCCTATTCCTGGAGTATCTACAAATTTTACATTAGGAAACGGAAATTTATCTAAACATACTTCTATCATTTCTATATTATCGCCTTTATTAATTTCTTGCAGTTTATCCTTGCTTAAAACATCTTCTTCAATATGCCCATTTTTATATTTTACTATTATCTTCTCAGTGTTACATCTGCGTATAAAAGTTAGAAATGTTGTTACAGCTCCTATACCTGTCGACAATATATTGTAGCCCAACAAAGCATTTATAAGCGTTGTTTTTCCGTTTGACAATGTTCCACTAAAAACTATCTCTATATCATTTTTGCTATAAAGGTACTCATATTGATTAAGAAAAAAATTTACATCTGGATTCCCGAGAGATTTAATTTTACTTTTAAGTGCTTGCAAGCAATCATTCATAGCTACACCTCCATATACTTTAAGTTTTCCAACTTTTTCTTGAAATCTATGGTATAATTTAAGTCCTGTTTTATTTTATTGATTTCATATTCTTTCTTTTCAGGGTTCTCCATTGCAGATTCTAATCCTTTCAATCTATCTTGGGATAAAATGAGAGTGTTTTGTATTTTCTCTATTACAATATTCATTATTTGTTCATAAATCTCCTTTTTATCTTTTAATGATATTCTTATTTTATTCATAATTTCTTCCGTAATCTTATCAGCTACACTTTCATTCTTTTCTTCCTTACTTTTACCAAATATCTTAGATATAATGACAGCAATAATGAAACCAATCCCTGGTATAAGATCTGAGATTGAAAACAGTATAACATCAATTATCAAACCGCCAAATAAAGTCTTTAAAGCCAAGCTAATTTCTCCATCGATTTCCTCTTCTATATTTATAGAATCATTTAACTCTAAAATTTCCTTTCTTGTATCATCATCTACTATCTTATAATTATTATTACCCTCTCTTTTTATTATTACAACTTCTTCTATTGGTTTTAAGTTTTTAAATTTCTCTATTTTTGAATTGATAGATTTAATAGTTGCGTTGGCGGTATTTTGACCTTTAATAAGCGCTGATTGGATTTCTGTTTGATATTCTATAAGCTCATTTCTGATTTCTGGTTCAGAGTTAGATACTGCTTTTTCGATTCCTTTTGTATATGTATCTTTTAAATTCCAGAACAGGACTTTATCAAAGAACCCTATACCATCTAATTCATTAATAATATTTTTTTTCAAAATCTCTCTTATCTTCTCAAGTATGGGGTCAAATTCTAATTTCTTATCTAATTCTTTAAGTATATCTATAGATTCCTGCAGTCTTAGCCTGGCTTCTTTAGAAAAAGATTTAAATTCAGCCATCTCTTGCATCAGTGTTACCTTTAATTGTTCTAACTCTTTTATTTTGTCTTCTAATTCATATATAATTTTATCCGTAGTTTTATAAATACTATTCCATATATTCTTATACGTGTTTATTCTTAAGTTTACAATTTCCTCTCTATTGTTTGCTATATGTTCCCAAAAAGATTTTTCAAAGTCTTCGAATCTAGACTCTCTAAGCCTGTTGTTATCGTTTTTGATATATCCTGCTAAAGCCTTCATTGCCGATATACAATAGGCTTTAATTTCATTAAGAGGTATATTATGAGATATTTCTCTCAAAGTCTTATTCTGTAAGTTATTTATTTCTCTTTCTATGTCTTCTTTAGATTTAAGAGCTAATTGATCTTCACTTATAGTTGCATCCAATTTATTGAATACAACAAATCTTTCTTTGGGAGGGATGTATTTTAAACTTTCTTTTACAAATTCTTTTTCTTTCTTTTTAAGACCCTGAGAAATATCTAAGAGAATTATAGTTGCATCGCTTCTATCTATAGCCTCTTGTATCAAAGGGAAAACAATATTATTATCTAAAGCTCCAAAACCCGGAGTATCATATAAAACAATTCCTTTCTGTAATTCAGGATGGGGAAGTGCTAATATAATCTTCCCTAACTCGTCATTTTTAATAACCTTATTATCAATATTCTCTCTGGTTTTTTCGTTTATTTCTTTTGTCTTTTTTTTCAATTCTTCTAAATTATTCAATTCATACTCATCTGATATATTCCTCCTCCCCATAACTCTTATAGTGTATTTTTTTCCATATTTTACTACGAAAACTCTTGCAGTCACAGCTCCTAAACCAGAATCCAAAACTGTGTTTTTGAATATTAAAGCATTTAAGAACGTACTTTTACCGTTAGAAACTTCAGCAACTACAGAAATAGAAATGTCAGTTTTTGATAATTTCTCCTCCAACCCCTTTATACTTTTAGATAGTTTCTCCTTATTTACAAGCAATGACAGAGAAGTATCGTCTTGCAATTCCAATATTAATTCATTTAATTTTTTAGACCTTCCACAATAAAGTTCTTGTTGTTTCTTCAATTTTTGAACATATTCAGTATAATTTTCCATAAATACCTCCCATAAAAAAATTTTGTCTCTTTCCACTTTCTTTATATCGCCCCCGCTTGTCAAGACAATTTTTTCTAATTTCTTATTCCTCCCTCCTTGTTAAATAAAATCTAGTATTTTCATTAGGCGGGATCCGTATTTAATATCTCAGAATAATAATAACCTTCTTTTTTAAGCTCTTTCATTTTCTCTTTTTGTTTCATCCGCAAAAGTTCGCAAGAATAACTCATGTTATTTCTCCTAAAATCTCCGTTTTTAATACTTTCCAATTATCGTTTTCTTTAGCAAAATTTTCTGTATATTTTAAAATTTTATCTAAAATAGCCTCATTTCTTATTCCGCAAAGATTGCATACATTTTTAATAAACTCTATTTCCTCCGGCAAAAACTTGCCATCTGATCCTATAATTTTTATTGTAAGCTCTAAAGCTCTTAATTTATCCTTCTTTGTTTTTAAATCCTTAAAAATGTATTTCAATGTAGGAAGCATGTCCCTGGATTCAGGAAACTCAAACTCAATACCCATTCCTTTTGCAATAATGTCAAAAGATTCTCTCTCTTCAAGTGCAATGCTCCCATCAGCGTATGCTGCTAAAGCAGCAACTTCCAATAGCCTCTTATATATGTCTTTTTTAAGGCTTGCTTTTATTTTCTCTTCAATAGATTTTTTTATTGCTTGACTCTTTTTTTTCTCTTTATCTATGTTTTCTCTTTGTTTCTTCATATTTTCAAACGCTATCAAGAGATCTTTATCATCAAGAAAATCTTTATTGGCTGTGGCAGATAAGGTTAAACCTTCAAGAATAGCATTTTTAATTTCCCTTCCTGAGAAACCATCAGAAATTTTTGCAAGTTCATCTAATAAAGTATTGTTTAATGGTACTTTTAACGCTACTTTTGGAACTGTTTTTTCGATTATTTTCCTCCTTTCTTCCTTATTAGGTAAATCTAATTTTATATGCCTAAAAATCCTTGATTCAAAAGCCCTATCATAATTTCCCAATAGATTTGTTGCAAATACTACTATACCATTAAATTGTTCAAGCAAAATGAACATCTGGCTTCTTAAAGAATTTACAGCTTGATCAGAGCTTGACTGTACATTTTGTATTCTTTTACCCAAGAAAGAATCTGCTTCATCAAAAAACAATAAACAATTATTCTCTTCAGCTGTTTTAAATGCTTTAACCAGATTTTTTGGGGCGTCTCCAACATATTTTGATTCTATGTCAGCATAATTCAATGCCAAAATATTTAGTCCAAGTTCTTTTGCAATTGCATGAGCAGTCATTGTTTTGCCTGTTCCAGGTGGGCCATAAAAGTTAAGTATGGCTCTTGGTTTTGGATCTATTTTTCCAAACCCCCAATCATCATAAATTTTCTTCCTATATTTCAGTAGGTTCAAAGCTGTCTCAATCTCTCCCTTTAATTCCTCTGATAGTACTACTTGATCAATGGAGTACAGTGGTTTTGAAGGGAAAAACTGCATAAAACCTTGTTTGGCGAAAAAATTATTATTTGATGAGTTTAGCTTACTCTCAAGTTCACTAAAATTTAAATCGTAAATAAATATTATAACTACATTAGTCAGATATATATAATTTCCTTCTTCAATGAGCCTCATTATTTTATTAACAACATTATTTAAATAACCGTTAAAAATAGTTTCTTCGGTGGATCCTGAAACAGGAGACTTATAATGAGCTATAAGAACCTTTTTGTTAATGTCAAAGGATTTAAACTCATCTCTATTGCCTGTGGCTTTTTCAACAAGTTCCTTGGGGGCATTGAAAAATACTATTGCCCTAACATCGTGAGAAATTTTTTTGGAATAATTCAAAATTTCTTCTTTTAAGGCAGATTTAAAGTTGTTGATTTCCTCTACAAAACCGTTTTTCAAATTTTGTGGCTCATTGTAGTATTTTACAATTTCCATTTGCCCTCCCAATACAAAATAATTAAACTGTTAATCTCATTCCTTCATAAACATCATTGTCTATAGTTTCACCTCTAACTTCAAGTTCAGCAACCTCGGCATTCTCCTCAAAAAGAGAGATTTTAACCGTACTATACTCTCCCTCATTAATTATTTCTGATATCCTTGCTTTTAATTTTCTTTTAAATTCTAATT
Organism: Candidatus Parcubacteria bacterium; assembly: GCA_027039745.1. GTDB lineage: Bacteria > Patescibacteriota > Minisyncoccia > Phycocordibacterales. The sequence continues at coordinate 2,723 of JALUMP010000106.1, read as the reverse complement.
TTAATTTAAGATTTCTTGCTTCCTCTTTTAAAATTTCTCTATTTATATAAACTCTATAAACTACGTAAGTAGCAACTCCTCCAATTACTGCTCCAATTAGAAAAACCAACCACACAATTACTAAGCTCCGGGATTTTTATTTAAGGACAATTAAGTCTTTATCACCGAACATTTCTCTGAGTTTACCATCAATTTTATTGGCCTTAAAGACTTTAGCTTTAACTATGTCACCCTTGTTTTCATCAAATACAGACGCCACAACTATATGTTTATCTGTTGTTTTGTTGAAATATTTTTTAGCCTCATAACCCTTTAAAACCGTAGCTGAGTAATTCTTATTACTTTTTATTATTTCCTCTATGCTTTTTGTTTTAAACCATCTAACGATATTATCAAACATTAAAATGTCTATGTCTTGTTCCTCGATCTCTGTTTGTAATGTTTTAGATTTACCAAGAAACAAAGCCCCTAAGCCAAAGACACCAAAAATGGCTAATAATACCCAAATCAATCCGCTATTTCCATTCATTCTAAAACCTCCTAAAATTTGATTATTCAAATATTACCAATTCTTTGCTTCCAAAGGCTTTCTTTGTTTCCTCATCTATATTTTCACCGGATATAATTTCGCTATCCTCCTCATAATTCTCTAACTCTCCTGTTTCCGTATTGAATACACCAGTGTAAATATTGTATTCTTCTTCTTTTATTAAATCATTGATTTTCACAGAAACCATTTTTATACCTTTTCTATATTTGTATTTCTGATGTAATTTTTTAACAAAGTTTACTATATTTCTAAAAAACTCAATGATCTTTACAAAAATTTTCTTTATAAAATCCAAAACAGATTTAATTAAATTTTTTAGCTCCTCTACTGAATCATTAATTACACTCATCCCATCCTCCTTCTTATTAGCTTTAAGCTAAAGCAATTTTTATCTAAATATAATCAAATCCTTGTCTCCAAATGCGTCTATAAGACTTTTATCTAACTTAATTGTTTCCACTACAAGATAAGGGCTTTCTGAACCTATTAGTAATTCATTATTTTCATTTAAGTAAAGATGATGCAGTGTGTAACCAAACATTTTTTTCTCTCTGAATAAACAAGCTTTATCTGCGTTTTTAGGTTTATTCTCTTTCAACCAACGTATAGCTTCCTCAAGAGAGTAGCTCTCTTTAGAAATTAAACTTGTTTTTGTAAAAATTCTGAACAGACTCTCTATATCTTCTCCCGTAAGATCTTTAAATTCTTTTTTTAAAGATTTAACCCCTTCTCCAAATTCCTTCTTTAGCTTAAAAAAGTTTTCCACGCCTATTTTTGTTAGTTTTTTTAGATTATCAAACAGATTTTTGATTTCCTCCGGATCTATTCCCGAAAACCCTTTCTCAAACATATCTACCCCCTCTACGTTTAATTTTTTAACCACATCCCACTATCTTGTTTTCTTATTAACTGACCTTACGCACCCTTCAACCTCTGCAATTCATCAAATGCAACTTGATTGGCTCTAATGAGCAGCTTTGCCCTGATAGCAAAATGATTAAGGTGATGTTTGAATTTAAGACATTCCAATTTAAATACAGCCATAATAGACAAAAAGATATGATTGATTTGTGTCCTTATGGTTTTTGTAGGTGATTTTCCCAAAGCAGCATTGCTTTTGAGTGATTTGTGATACTCGTGGGCTTTCCATCGTTTTTCATAGATCGTTGCAACTTTATCTCCATCAAGTGATGTATCGGAACAGATAAGATTTAACATACCCATGCTTCCGTCTTTGTTTGTAAAGACTCGGCGAACCAGAAGGACTTCTTTTTCATATCCTTTAAGATAGCCTCGCACAGATTGTTTATCTTCAAGCTCCAATGAATCTACTCGTTGAAATTTACCTTGATATTTTGCTTCCAAAGAGGCAGCGAAATACCTATTTGATTTTATTCCCGCAATAAAATCTTTCTTTCTCTTTGCGATGTATTCGAAGTTCTCTTTGGATGCAAACCAAACATCCATCAAGACATAGTGAAATGGTATTTGGTTGTTTAGTGCTCTTTGAAACATATTGCGCATCAATTCATTTTTATTTACATTTGCTTTACGTTTTTGTTCTTTTGTTTTGATGTCACAATAGGCGTATTTATGGATTACCTCAAATCCTATTGGGATAGAGGTATCCATACTGTAGTAAACCATATTCAAAAGATTAACTCCTTTGACATTGCGTCCCTTCGTATGGTCAAAGTGCCAACAGATAATATCGCTTTCATCTGTCCATCTCTTTTCAACGATTGTATCATCAAATATGATACAGGCATCATCGCTTTGAATCATTGAAAGGTATCTTCCCAAGCCTTTTTTAATAGCAACCATTTCAACCCCTTTTTCTTGGTTTAACTAAAATAAAAATACCCTTACGAAAAAGGGTTGTCAAGGATAAAATTAACTATTAATTAAATCACTAAGTATAATAATATATATAGAAGTTTCTTGTTTTGTATTATTGTTAAATTGTACATATATAAAAGTTATCTGTTTTGTATGTATTTCTATTGTTTTTATAGGGTTTTCATCTAAGCAGAGAGCTTTAATTACATTTATGGTAGTGTAAAATAAATTGTGTCACCCCTTTGAAGGAAAGAGGGGTTATATGTTATAACCCCTCTTTGAGAGAAAATAAAAACCTTCAAAGGAGGAAAAAACATGAACGATTTGATTTTTA
>JALUMP010000105.1 GCA_027039745.1 Candidatus Parcubacteria bacterium | reverse complement strand
CTTCTGGAAAAATTGTAATAATATGAAAATTTAACATTATTAAAAATTATATCATCTTAAAATATTTATAAAAATAAAAAACAGCCCTATGGCTTGCTTTTTATTTTGATATATTTTTTTTACCAATCATTACTGCTAATTTTTTTCTTCCTTTTCTTAGACGTCTTAATAGAACATTTTTTCCATTATGAGTTTTTTTTCTTGATAAAAAGCCATGCGTTTTTAATCTTTTCCTATTTTTTGGCTTATAAGTTTGTGACATAATGTGGCTATTATACTATCTTTTTAAATAAATACAATACTAAAATTTTGTTTTTTAAAGTTTTCTTGTATAATGTTATCCACAAAATATAAACAGACTATTTCACAGAAATTATCAAATAAAATATTATATTTTTAAATTATCTAGTAAACTAAACTCATGCATTTAAATGACCAAAAAATCTGGGAGGCTGTGTTAACGAATATCGAATTAAGTATATCTAAAGCAAATTTCAAAACTTGATTTAAAGATATAGTTTTAAAAGAAATCACTGAAAAAAATATAGCTGTAGTTGCTGTGCCAAGTGAATTTATCAAAAAATGAATTGCTGAAAAATTTCATTCTTTAATTCTGAAAAATTTAATAAAGATAAAACCAGAAATAAGAAGTGTTCAATATATTGTTGAAAAAATAGATACTACAAAACTAAAACACCCTACAAAACAAGAAAAAACTCTAACCAAAAAAACATCAAAAAAAAGTTCTCCCCCAAATTATTCACATCGGTCATCTGGCTTAAAACTGACAACAAGAAATAATCAAACTAATTTAAATAGTAGATATGGCTTTGATAATTTCGTAGTTGGATCATTTAACGAAGTAGCTTATGCTGCTGCCCAGGCTGTAATAAAAAGAGATAAAGTTGTGTATAATCCACTTCTAATTTATGGAAATACAGGACATGGAAAAACTCATCTTATTCAGGCTGCTGGAAATCATATAAAGAATCAAGACCCAAAGAAAAAAATATTTTATATAACATCAGAAAGATTTTATATGGATGTAATAGATTTTATTGGATTAAAATCAAATAAAACAAACAATTTCAAAAAGAAATATAGAGAATATGATGTTTTTATAATGGACGATATTCAATTTTTAACAAAAAAAGAAAGAACCCAAGAAGAATTGTTTCATCTTTTCAATTATCTCTACGATAATAACAAACAAATTATTTTATCATCGGACAAACATCCAAACCAAATATCTGACCTAGAAGACCGCTTAAAATCCCGTTTTAACGCCGGAATGATCGTAGATATTCAAGCGCCAGATTTTGAATCAAGAGCAGAAATTTTAAAAAATAAAGCCAAAGATAATGGATTTATAATAGAAGATGGAGTGGTCGAATATATTGCAGAAAATGTTACTGGTAATATTCGTGAGTTAGAAGGAATTTTAAATAATATTTTTATTCAAACAGAAATAAAAAAAAGACCTTTAACCTTAACTGAAGTAAAAGATTTAATACAAAATAATTATAAAAAAAGACAACCTGTAGATTACAAAAAACTAGTTACAATCGTAGCTAATTATTTTAACATTGATGAATCAAATATTTATAAAAAAGTTAGAAAAAAAGAATTTGTAATACCAAGACAAATTATTATGTACTTACTACGTGAAGATTTTGGTTTTTCATATCCAGCAATTGGTGAAAAAATGGGTGGAAGGGATCATACCACTGTAATGCACTCTTACGATAAAATTTCAAAAGAACTCAAAAAAAATAACGAGCTCGAAAAGGACATCGAAGCCTTAAGAACTATGTATTAGAAAGATGCAAACACTATCTTGAAAAAAGTTAAAAGAAACAAAAATAAAAGACACAATCTTGTTGTTACCAACAGATACTGTATATGGTTTTCATTGTTTAGTGGATGATAAAAAAAATATTAAAAAAATAAATAAAATAAAAAAAAGATTACCCCAAAAAACTTTTATAATTTTAATTTCTGATATTTCAGATTTAAAAAAATTTAATATCAAATATACCAATACAC
>JALUMP010000104.1 GCA_027039745.1 Candidatus Parcubacteria bacterium | reverse complement strand
AGAATAAAATGAAATATAGGAAAGATTGTGCAGTTTTTTGTTTTAATTATTCTATATTAGAAGATTTTATCATGGTCAATCCATTAGATCCTAATTATATCAAAACATTAATGAGCGTGACAACTATGTCTAAAAGCATATACACACCTAAAATAATTGAAATGCTTTCCAGATATTTAAACTTTAATACAACAAAAACAAATCAACCTTATAGCATAAGCATAGAAGATTTCAAAAGAATTATGGGGGTTGACAATCATAAAACATTTACAGAGTTTAAATTTATTAATTCAAAAATTTTAAAAAAAGTACAGCAGGAAGCAAAAGAAAAATTTGGTTTTGATTTTCAATATACATTAATAAAAGAATCTAGGGCTGTTGTTGGTATTAAATTTCATATGAACAATGAATCAAAAAAAGAATATCAAAAATTTCTTAATAGATTTGAATATGTTTCTAATGAAACTGAGATGTTGGAAAAAAAAATGTTAAATAATAATAAAATTACTTTACAAAAAAAACATGATAAAGTATTACAATATACTCAATATATGCACATGCAAGATAGTTTAATTCTTTTAAAGAATGAATTAAAAGATGTATATGGATATTCAACATATTTCAAAAATATTATTATTGGAGATAACTTTGGAGAATTTGTATTTATCGGAAAAAATTCTTCCATTCAAAATCAAACAATTAATTATTCGATTATTGATGATTTTATTCAAAAGTTAAAGAGAAAAAAATCAAAACAAGAGAACATATTAATCCAATAAAGAAAATATTAATATTTTTTATAGTATAATTATAAAAACAAAGGATTTAAAATGAAAAAAACACTTCTCTCTTTAGTTGCTTTTAGTGCACTTGTTTCTACTCTTTCTGCAGGTACTGCTTTTCAAAAATCAATAGACACAAACATTCATGTTGATAAGATTAAACCTGTTAATGTTAATGCTTGCAAATCTTGTCATGGTCTAAAATTTGAAAAAAAAGCATTAGGTAAATCTAATATTGTTTCAAAAATGTCTCATATTGAAATTAAAAAAGCTTTGATTGGCTATAAAAATGGAACCCGAAACAAACATGGTATGGGTGGAATAATGAAAAGTCAAGTTGCTAAATATAGCGATGTAGAATTATCTAATATTGCAGATCAAATTGCATCCCCTGCTACTTCTAAAAGTACATCACTTATGCATACCCTCAGAACAAAAGCAAGCATATCAATGACAAAAATTAAAAAAGCTGGATTAACTACTGCATGTAAAATCAAAGAAGTTGGTGGTAAAATCAAGAATAAAACAGTTTCAGTTTATGATAAAACTTCTACAAAGGTGCACCATTTAATGGATAAAAATTCATCAAAAGAATCAACTTTATCTAAAATTAAATATTTTGGTATGAAAGCTGTAGATAAAGCTAAAAAAGTTGGTTGTGATATTAAAGAAAAAACAATTTCTACTTATGATACAGCTTCTGCAAAAGTGCATTCTCTAGTGAAAGAGTAGTTGAAAACTTCAACTATCTTTTAGAAGATACTGTTGTTTTTAAAATATAGAACTTAATTGTAAAAATCAATTCACCAAAAAAATCGACAAAGGAATCCTCTCTATATTTATCTATGGGGTAGACAGCAGTGCCTTCTGAAAATGTACAAACCTGATCATTAGATATAATTTCCTAAAAAATTTGGGAAAATAAAAATGAAGAAATATATTACAATTTCAGAAGCTTCGACATTATTAGGAGTGAGCGTTTGCACTCTCCGTCGTTGGGACAGAGAAAACAAACTTAAATCAGATATTCGAACTATTGGAAATCACCGACGCTATCTACTGTCAAAAATTATTCAAATTATTACTCCAGAAAAAGCCACAAAAAGAGTGTCAGTGTGTTATTCGAAAGTTAGCTCTCACGACCAAAAAGCAGACTTGGCTAGGCAGGCATTAATCCTTAGAGGATACGCCGTAAAGCAAAATATACTTAATTTTATTGAGATAAAAGACCTTGGCTCTGGATTAAATTTTAAGAAGAAAGGTTTAAA
>JALUMP010000103.1 GCA_027039745.1 Candidatus Parcubacteria bacterium | reverse complement strand
TTTTAATATATCCGTACTGTTTGATATTATTTTTTTTCTATTAATTGAAAATTCATCAAAAAAACCACTTTTTGCTAAATATTCTAGTGAATCTTTTTTTAACATTTTAAGATCAACTTTGTGTAAAAAATCAAAAAATGAACAAAAACCTTTACCCCTCGACATTTTTATATTTCTTGCAACAGATAAACCTACACCTTTTATATTTGATATTCCAAATCTTATTTTTTTACCATTTGTTTTAAAAACAATATCACTTGCATTTGCTGATGGTGGTAAAATTTCAATACCTATTTTTTGACAGTGATTCAAATACCTAGTTAATTTATCTCTATCATCTGATATACTATTTAAAAGAGCTGTCATAAATTCAGCAGGAAAATATAATTTTAACCAAGCAGTAATCGCCGTGATCATTGCATATGCAGCTGAATGTGATTTATTAAAACCATACTCAGCAAAACCAATAATGATATCAAATGTCTTAGATGCTTTTATTACATCAAAATTTTGTTCTTTTGCTCCATTTTTAAATTCTTCTTTATACTTATCCATAACATCTTTTTTCTTTTTACCCATAGCTCGTCTTATTATGTCTGCCTTACCTAATGAAAAATTTCCTATAATTTGAACCATACTCATAATTTGTTCTTGATAAACAGGGACACCATATGTAGGAGACAGAACTTCTTCTAATTCATCAAACATATATTTTATTTCTTTTCGTCCATGCTTTCTTTCAATAAAATCATCAAGCATCCCTGAATTCATTGGTCCTGGTCTATACAAAGCTAGGATAGCAATAAGATCCTCAAAGGAATCTGGTTTAAGTCTTTTGTTCAAATTTTTCATTCCTTCTGACTCTATTTGAAACAATCCTTCTGTTCTCCCCTCCCTTAACATTTCATAAATTTTAGGATCTTCTATATCTATCGTTTCTGTTGAAATATTTAGATTATGTCTACCATTTATATCTTTTATTGTATTTTGAATTACATCTAGTGTTTTTAGTCCTAGAAAATCAAATTTAATTAAATCTACATCTTCTAAATAATTCAATGAATATTGAGTAATTGTTGAACCATCATTTTCAGAAGCAATAATTGGTGTTTTTTCAGAAAGACCTTCGTCTGTAATGACAACACCTGCTGCATGTATTCCAATATTTCTCTTCACTCCTATAAGTTCTTGTGAAATTTTTTTAATTTTTTTAGTTTGTTCGTCTCTTTTGAAAAAATCATTTAAATTAGTTGATAAAGATTCTGCTTCTTTAATTGTTTTTACCATATCTGGTATTGTTTTTGTTACTTTATCCACTTCTTCATAACTATAACCTATTATTCTTGAAACATCTTTAATTACCCCTTTTGGTAACATTGTTGAAAATGTACTAATTTGTCCAACATTTTCATATCCATATTTTTGAACAACATAGTCAATTACTTCACCTCTTCTGCCCTGCATGAAATCCATATCGATATCTGGCATACTTACTCTCTCCGGGTTTAAAAATCTTTCAAATAATAGATTATACTTTATTGGATCTATGTTCGTAATCTCCAGAGAGTATGCAACAAGAGAACCCGCAGCAGAACCTCTTCCTGGACCAACTTCAATTCCCAATTCTTTTGCTGCTTTTACAAAATCCCATACAATAAGCATATATCCAGGAAAATTCATTGTATTTATTATATTTATTTCATATTCTAATCGTTCTTTGTATCTTTGATGATCTTCTTTTTTTACATTTTTAAGTTTTTCATTTAATTTTTTTCTACATAAAAAAGAAAATAACTCAGAATCTGTTTCTTCTTTTAAGCTATATTTTAAAGACAATTCTTTTGTATCTATAAAAGAGGGAGGTGTTGGGTCACCTAAATCTATTTTTAAATCTATTGTTTTAGTTAAAAAATTTGTATTTTTTATGATTTCTTGCCCAAAAATCATTTCTATTTTTTTTAAATCTAGTAATGGATTTAACCTTACTTGTGGTTGAGTATTTTGTTTTAATGATTCTAATATATTTCTAGCATCAATTTCATTTTCTAAAGATAAAAATTCCTCTGCTATTACT
>JALUMP010000102.1 GCA_027039745.1 Candidatus Parcubacteria bacterium | reverse complement strand
GTTTTTTATGTCTGTAAAAGAAGTGTATATGAATTTTTTAGTATCTTTTACAGATTTGATGATAAGGGTTGGATTAGCAGTAGCGTTGATTTTAATTGGTTTAGTTATAGCTAATATAGTTAAAAAAGCTGTTCAAAAATCATTTAAGGGTATCAACGGAAAAGCTTTTGCTAAATCTTTAGGTGTTGAAGATATTATTGAAAAAAGTGGTTATAAGATAGATATTGCCAAAGGATTAGGAATAATCATGAAATGATTAATCTTAATTGCTTTTGGTATAGGGGCACTTGAAATTTTAAAACTTAAGATAGCATTGGTATTTTTAGGAATATTTTTAAACTTCCTTTCAAAAATTATTGCTGCTGTAGTTGTTTTTGCTTTAGCGTTTTTGTCAGCAAGATTTATTTCAGGTTTGGTTAAAGCTTTTAATAAAATGGTAGGAGTAAAATATGGTCATCTTATGGCAAAAGCAGCTTCAGCTGTTGTTTATTTCATCGCCTTTGTTATTGTGTTAGATTTATTTGCAATAACTCAAATAGTAGGAGCATATGTTGCTTTGATAGTTCAGTCAGCTGCTTTAGCGATAGCTGTAGCATTCGGGTTAGCATTTGGTCTTGGTGGAAAGGAAGTTGCTGCAAAAGCTATTGAAAATTTTGTGAGAAAAATGAAATAAGATTTTTGCAAATTTAATTTAAAAAAAAAACGACCAAAAGGTCGTTTTTTACTTGAAGTAAGCTGGGTTCTGTTGTTAATTTTATACAAAATTAATTGGCAAAATTTATCTTTATTTTTTATTACTAAAAAACTTTAGCGATTCATTTAATATATATTAAATACGATCTTGCATACAAGTAAGGATTTTGCCGTTTCATTCTCAAAATTTCTTAAGAGACCAACCTGTTTAGGTTTTTTCTTTTTTGCAAAAGAAAACGTTTCTGCTCGCACCTCTTCAGCTAAGGCTGACGACGGGGGTTACCCGCTACTATAAGTGTATGCCCAGACTTTCCTTACATTTTTTAAAAAATGCATATTGCCATTCAAGCAAAAATAGCTTACCATAAAAAATCAATATTGACAATAATAATAAAATTTTTATAATTTTATCATCATTTTTTTATTTTTGAGAATATCAAAGTAGAAATAAGAATAATAGCAGAACCAACAAGTATAAGAGTAAAATCTTGATCATGCCCTAAAAATAAATGTTTTTGTTGTGTTGGGATAGAAACAATAGAAACAAATAATGACATCGGTAGAGTCAGTATCGCAATTAAGGCAAAATTTTTAGAAGTATTTCCTAATTTAGCATTCAAAAGAGAGTTGTTAGTATCTCGTAAGGCTAAAAGAAGGTCTTGAGTTTTTTTTGCTTCATCTGCTGTTTTTTTGTATGTAAGCAAAATACCTTCTAAAATTCTTTGTGAGCTTGGTTTTGGAAAAATATCTTTTGATAATTTTAAAAACACTTCTCAAGAGTCATCGTGAGTAGATATATATTTTCTAAAATCTAGAAGATTTCTATTAACCATAGAAATTATTTTTACCATTTCTGTTTCGTTTTCTAAAAAAATATTTTCTTCAATAATATTAATATCTGTTTTAATTATTTTTAACTCTACAATCATATTTTCGTAAATATGTTGAAACAAAAGAGAAAATAAGAAAGTAGTTGGATTTTCATGTTTTTCAGCGCCACTTAAAAGATGATTTTTGGTTAACTCTTCAGAAAATTTAACTACTCCTTCGTTTTTTGCAATCCCCGTAGAAATAATATATTTTTGGCCAACGATAAATTTAATATTTTGTTCATAATATTTTTTATTTTGTAAATTAGGGATAGAAAGAGAGAGTAACAAATCATTATTTAATAAGGTTGTATTATCAAAATCATCTCCGTTAATAAATTTTTTAGCTATAGAGTCATCTATATCGTATTTTCACACAAGAGGTCAAAATTCTTCTTCGTTCATTTCTTTGAAGTTGTATCAAATGACTCCTTCATGTTGGTATTTTTCTAACATAATAGTATTATTATATAATATATATAATAAATCAACAAATTATTATTTATAAAAAGTAGTATTAAGT
>JALUMP010000101.1 GCA_027039745.1 Candidatus Parcubacteria bacterium | reverse complement strand
CATTTAATCCTTTTTAAATAATATTATAACATTTATATCCTTTAAAGTCAATATTTATATTACAAAAAACATAATTCATTTTTCATTTTTTTATGGTATAATAAAATTATGGAAAAAATTTATAAAAAAATACATGAAAAATATGAATTACCTTATGGTTTATTGTTTTTATTACCGAGAGGATATGAAGCAACTGGAACTTCTTCGTTTACAACTGAAGCAAACAAATTTGAAGATGGTACAAAAGTTCTAATTAATGGTATTATTAATAATTTTAGAATTAGAGTAAAAACAAAAATTTCAAGTATATATGCAGATTTAATTGATAATACTGGTCATATAATGATAGAATGGATCTCTTCAAATTTTAAAGCGGAGGCTAAAAAACAGGCACTTGAAAAAGAGTTTAATAATAAAATGGTTCAAATGACAGGTGAGATATCTTCATATAGTGGTCACAATGGAAGAGTTGTTTCCATAAAGAAAGTTAATTTAAAAATTATAAACATTGAACATAACCAAAATAATTGCATTCAAGTTATTACTCCTGTACCTATATACCAATTAAAAAAAGGTATAAAGAAATTTGAAATAGAAAAAATTATTAAAAATGAATTAAAAATTTTAACGAACAATTCTAGTTTTCCAAAAGAAATAGAGAAAAAATATAATTTACCAAATATTAAAGAATCATTAGAAGTTATTCATGGACTTCACCAAATTCGAAAAGAATGCTTGAATGATTTTTTAGAGGGAAATTCATTTTGGCATAAGAGAATACAGCTAGAAATGATATGGAAAACATTAGTTCAATTGGAAAATGAAAAAGTTAATGAAAAATCTCCAAGTATTATGTATTCAAAAGAACAATTATCAAAATTTGAAAATACTTTACCTTTTAAATTAACTTTATCACAAAAAAAATCATTACGTGATATTTTTGACACTTTTAAATCTGGTGCTTTTCAAAGGATTTTATTACAAGGAGATGTGGGATCTGGAAAAACTATGGTATCTATTTTTGCTAGCCTTACTGTTATATCTTCTGAATACAATCAGGTCGCTGTAATTGCTCCATCAACTGTTTTGGCTAAACAATTATTTGAAGAATACTATCATTTTCTTGAGAATGAAGATGTTAATGTTTTTTTAGCTACAAGTAAAATGAGGGTTAAAGAAAAAAGAGACATCCAAAAATCGTTAGATTCTGACACTCCAACAATTGTTATTGGTACTACATCTGTAAATGGTTTTTTATTTTCAAGACTAGGATTAATTATTATAGATGAAGAACAGAAACTCGGTGTTAAAGCCAAGGATAAACTTTTATCTGATAGGTATGTTGTGCCTTATCAAATATTAATGAGTGCTACACCAATTCCTAGATCATTAGCTCAATCTATTTTTGGAAATGTTAAAGTTGCAAAAATAGAAGCGAAACCAGCTGGAAGACTAGATGTTAAAACAAAAATAGTTCCAAATGAAAATAGTCTAAAAAAAGTTTTTTCATTCATTTATAACGAGGCAAAAGAAGGAAGAAAAACATTATTTGTTGCTCCCTCTATTGGATCAACCGAAATGGCATCTGTAGAAAAAGTACAGGCTTTATGTTTTAAACACTTAGGCAAAGATGTTGAAGTTGGGGTTATTCATGGTGAAATGTCAGAAAAGGACATTGAAAAAGAAGTTGAAGTATTTAAAAAATCAGGTAAAAATGTATTAATAGCAACTTCTATGGTTGAAGCTGGATTCAGTGTTCCTGATATGACAATGGTTGTTATTGTTGGACCTGATAGATTTGGCCTATCTCAATTACATCAGATAAGAGGCAGAGGAGGAAGATCAAAAGGATTGCAGGCTTACTGTGCTTTATTACAACTTGATTACACCCTGAGCCCAAAAGCATTAGAAAGACTTTCTTTTTTCTGTAAAGAATATGATGGATTTGTACTTTCACAAAAAGATTTAAACACGAGAGGTTCAGGTGAATTAATAGGTAGTTCTCAAAGTGGAACCGGTAAAGTTGATTTTATTTCAAATAGAGAATATGTTGAAGAAATGAGAGAATATTTATAATTTTATTTAATGAACCTCTCCGCCCTAAGGGGCAGAGATTCAAAGAGGATTTATTTTTTATATAAAACTCCTTTTCTAAGTAATACATTTGTATATGAGTGTCTAACTGCTTTTACTGCAAAATAACTTGCTACTTCTGCTACTATATAAGTACCTACAATCATTGAAGTGACTACTGCATCTCTTGACATAGCTGCAATTATAGAAACTAAAATTAATTTTATGATTTTTGATTTCATATTATCTCCTTTTAAAACAATGTTATTATAGCATTTTTTTTTATATAAAGCAATACTTTTTATAAAAAATTATAAATAAAACAATTCTTCAATATTTTAAGTTTATATTAATATACTTTATGTAATAATTCTTAAATCAAACAAGAAGTAAGTATATCTTGTTTACAAAAAATAAAAAAAGGACATATTATGAATAACAATATAAAAAATTCAAAAACAAAAATATTTAAACCCGTAATATGTATAACTATGTCTATATCAAAATATAGATGTAAGATAAGCATCTAGCTTAAAGGTTATTTTTAAAGCCTTTAAGCAAAGAAATTTGTTTAGAGGTTTTAAAAGCTTTTTTTATTTTCACAATAAAAATTCTTCTTTTTATTTTCACAATAAAAATTCTTCCTTACAATTTTCTTTTACAAAAATCTTAAAAAATTGATTTCTTGTTTTTTATTAAAAACAAGAAATCAATATGTATAAAAGGAAAAAAATGAAAGATTCTATATCAAGCATACGAAGTTTATATTAACTCGTATAGCTTAATGGTAGAGCCATTCCCTTATAAGGGATAGATCCGAGTTCAATTCTCGGTATGAGTACCACACCAAAACCAAAACAAAATGTATGTATCCTTAGCTCAGTTGGTAGAGCAATAGACCTTTAATCTGTTGGCCATTGGTTCGATTCCAATAGGATACACCAAAACCAAAACAAAATGTATGTATCCTTAGCTCAGTTGGTAGAGCAATAGACCTTTAATCTGTTGGCCATTGGTTCGATTCCAATAGGATACACCAAAAAAGTAATTAGGTGTAGGGAAGTTTGGTTATCCCACTCCCCTTGGGAGGGAGAAATCGCAAGTTCAAATCTTGTCACCTGAACCATCAATACAAGTCAATAATATTAGGTATCTACCCATTATTCATATCAATGGAGGTTTGGTTCAAATCCAAATATTGACACCAAATGCTTTTATAGCCAAGTTGGTCAAGGCGATGGATTGCAAACCCATGATCCTCAGTTCGAATCTGAGTAAAAGCTCCAAAATATAAATAAAATTTTTGAATATCCTTTAATACTTTTAAGCAAAAGAGATATCTTCTGTCAAAATTATAACAAAACAAAAGGTTATATTTTTATATTCTGAAAAGCTTGTGCATAATCACGAGAAAAAGAATCAAAGAGAAAAGAAGTTGCTAGAACAGCTGATGAATATTTATAATCACCAATAAATAAAAAACACATGGAAATAATAAATAAAAGATAAGATATTATATTTAAAACTTTCATAACTATTTCCTTTTTTTATTTATTATATCATTTTTAGAATAAAATGTCAAGTATATGTACATTAAATGTATTATTTTTCTTGACTTTTTAGAGTTTTTAATGTGCTAACCATTAGTCCTATTAAATTTTCCACTAAATTTCTTGATATTCTATTAGAAACCATTGTGTACATATGATAACTTTCTCTTTTAAATTCAGAAAAAGGATCTTTATTGTTTAAACTTCTCAAATAGATACCTTCTTTAAGAGTAATTAATTGTTCATAATGCTCGTTCCATATATTGTTCAATAGAAAAAATGAAAGTTTTTTAACTTCTTTTTTTAAAAATTTAGCATTAGAAAGTGTTTCAATTAAAGCGTCAATGTCTTTTGTTAAAGAATTTTCATCACCTGTTTTGTTGAAAACATTATAGTGAAGAGAAGTGTTAAAAGAAAGATACGGGTCATCATGAAAATCCAAGTCTTCATTAGCTAAGGTTTCTACAGATTTCTTAACCATTTTTTTAAGCCAACCAAGCTCAAAATTTTTATCGTCCTCAATCATTTTTTTTGTAGCAAAAAACCCTTCTCTTTGTTTTGAAATTATCTCATCATAAGAATACAGTAAAGACAAAGCTTCTAATTGTTTTCCTGAATATTCTTTCATTGCTTTCATATATAACTTTTTATACATTTTGCCTTCTATATGACATTCTGTTTCGTTTTTAATGAATTTTAAAATTCTTTTTAAACTACTCCCCCCATATTCAACTAAAACAGAATCTTGAAGAGATACAAGCTCATATTTCTCACCAGGAGAAGATCTTCTTCCTATTCTACCTTTAGCTTGGTGTAATGCTCGCTCAGAATCAAAAGCTCCCACTAAAATGATGTTAATTCCACCATTTTCTTTTACTTCATTAGAAACATCAATATGAATGCCCCTACCTGCTGATATTGTGCTTAATACGGTCGAGGGGTGCATTCCCACATCCAAAAGAGTAGAATAGTCATCACCAAGTGATAATCCCATTGTCTTCTTAAAATCATTTAAATTTGTATTTTTAGCAAAAGATTCAAGTTCACTTTGATTTTGGAACATAATAATATTACTTTTTTTAAACAATTTTTTCTCAATGATATTATCTATTTCCTTATGTAAACATTTTGTTTTCGTTAAAAAAATTACATCATGCTCTTTTCTGTTTGATGTAAAAAATGGTTTAATACTAACAACATTTTTTCCAGTAGCAGCATATATTGTATCTTGTGAATATTTTGCAGTAGCAGAACATCCAGAAATAAATGAGAATAAATTAAAAACTTCTTTCATTGTTATACTATTATTATGAAAAAGAACATTTGTATATGAAAGATTTTCTTTATATTCAACATACTGATGTAATCCACCAATATATCTAAAACCTTTTTTTGGAAGCTTTAAAACAGGATCTATAACAACTATTTTTTCATTGGATACAAAATAATCAACATCTTTTTGTAGAACATAAAGAGCCTTAATATATAAAGTAAATTGATATAACATATCTGCATTTTTTATATCAAATAAATCTATATCTAAATTATTTAATATTTTATTTAAAGAATTTTCTTCTATATATATTTCTTTTGTATCTGGTTCAATAGTATACTCATTTTTAGAAACATATTTGATCATTTTTTCAAATAAAGATATATTTTTGTCATCAAACTTTTTTTCACTTGAAGAATAAAAAGGAGAAGACCCTAAATCCACAACAATTACATCTATTTCATCAACAATTATATTTAATTTTTTATTATCAAAAATTTTATTATATAAACTTGGATTCTGTTGTAATGATAAAATCATATCAGAGAGTTCAATAGATGTACAAAAAATTACATCATGACTAAAAACAGTATTGGCAGATAAGCGACTTGATTTTTTTCCTATTTTATCGAAATAATCTTTACTAAAATTAAAATCGCGTTCAGAAAGAAATGAATTTGAAGAGACAATAAAAGTCTGTTCTTTAAGGACAGAAGCTGTGAGTAATATAGAAAAAGTCTTACCTTCACCTGTATCAAGATCAACTATATCACCATTAAACATAGCATTAGCAGCATCTATTTGGGAACTAGACAATTCAACATTAAAATAGTCCTGAAGGTCATTGATTGTTGATTTTTCTATTATTTTTTGATTTTTATTTTTTTTAAAAAACATTATTTATCCTTTTATTTTCACTGAAATTATCCCATAGATAATTCGAAGGGTTTTTTATTAGGTTTTTAAGTAGGAACCAACCTACTTAAAAAATAAGTCTTAAATTAATACTAGAGATAAAAGAATTAATTTTAAAAGAACTATATTTTAAATTTTGAACAGAATTTGTTTTGCCAAAAAAACATGAATTAAATTTGTTGTGAACCTCTATATTAAAAGAAGAATTCAATTTAAAAATAATAGGAATATCAAAACTATATAAATAAGAATGACTAGAATTCATATTTTTACTTGAAGACTCCACTTTGTTATAAACAGAATAGTAACCATCAATTAAAAAACCGAGCCCATATGTGTAATCAAAAAAATGAGTATAGCCAATTTTAGTTCCAAGATAAACAGAATGATAAGACAATGAATTCAACGAGGAAATATCAAAAGTTAAATATTTGATTCCTGCACCAACAAAAAAGATGTTATTTTTTGTTAAATATCTTTCATCTAATAAAAGCCCAGATTCTTCTTTTGATGTAGATAGAGAATTGTTATTAAGTAGAGTTTTACCTTTCATTTTTTCATAAGAAGCAGTAAGATAACCACTATTACCGAATATATAACCATCATTAACAATAAAAGAAGATGAAAACTTATACCCATTGGTATCACCAAATTTTGATGTACCATCTCCCATGGATAAAGATTTGTAATCAGATTTAGAATTTTGAAAAGCGATATTAAGATCCATTCCATAGCGATCATCAGCAAGAGATAATTCAGGGAAAAAAGTAACAAAAATAAAAAAGAAAATTGTTATTATTTTATTCATGTTCAGTTTCTTTATAAATAAAATATCCTCGTTGAGGAGACTTAACTAAATCTGAATGAGACAGTAATTGAGTGACTCTTGCTGTACTAATACCAAATCTATTTGAAATACTTTTTATAGAGACTTTACCACCTGCTTCTTTCAACATAGCAGCAATAATGTCTACGATTTTCGCACTATCTAAATCTAAATCTCTAATCCAAGGGCAATGCTTAAAAAGATATTCGTTTTGTAATCTGATTCTCAAAACACTGTATAAAGCATTTTGATCAGGGATATTATATTCTTCACATAATTTTTTGAATTTATTATATATAAAAACAGAATTTAAAACAAGATTTTGTTCAACTTCTTTTTTTATAAAAGGACTAATATTTGTCATAGGAATCATAAATGATTTTTCAATATTTTGTATATGTGCATATTTCCCCCAGCCCCAAAGAATAATTCTTTCATTGTTTTCAATGTATGAATTAAAATTTTCTTTTTTGATTTTATATCCTTTGTCATTCATGAACTCAGGGACATATTTATTTAACCAATTTATCATATTATCAAAATCCAATTTTAAACTATATCCGTCTTTTAAAGAGGCAATAAAAACCTCAACTGCAAATCCTTTATGCTTAGGATATAAAAAATATTTTTCTTGAAATGAAACAAGAATTTGTTTTTCTAATAAACATGAAATGACATCTAATGATACTTCTGGGCTTTGTTTTAAAACAGAAGCTATATCTTTTAAAGTAAGAAGTATTTTACCTTTTGAATGTTGAAAATCTTTAATTCCTTCAATAAAAGAACCAAAAGATAAAACAGATGTATTGAAAAATAATTCATGAGAAAAAGAATATTTATATTTAAAATCCTTTACAGTAACAAAAGCAGAAAAATATTTAAAAATATTTTGACCATCTTGATTAAGGAACAAGTTGCTTATTTTACTACTACAGAATATGTTATTTTCTTTAACAACATTGTTAATAACAGGAAAAATATTTGAAATTGAGAAAATTTTCAAATAATGAAATATTTTTTGTTCTATTTGTCTAACTCTTTCTCTAGAAATATCAACACCAGGAAGATTCCCTATTTCAGATAATGTTAATTTTTCAATAAATCTTTTTTGTAAAACAATTTGTTCTTTGTTATTTAAAAAATAAAAATCATCGCAAGAAAGAGGAACGGTAGAAAGTTTAAAATCAGGGACATCACACTCACCAATACAAAATGAGCAACCTATGTATTTTTCAAGATAAGACAAGAGTCCAATAAGAGTAGTCCCTTTTTTAAAATCTTTTTTGTTAAATAGAGAAATAGGAAGACCATTTAAACTTCCAAAGTTTACTATATTGTATTTATTTAATGGATGAGGATAGACAGCCTTTAAAAACAAATCTAATCGTTTTGAAAGATTATTATGAGGAACAATAATCTTTAAATCATCAATAATTTTATTTTTTTCAATAATAAATGTTGAAATTTCGTAAGCAGTATATTTTTTAGTATTCATATTTTTACCTTTTTTTTTATATATAAAGAATTATAACATATTTTTTTACCTTTTTCAACTTAAAGTAAACTTAATTTTTTTACAAATTTTGGAATTTACCAAAAAATCAACAAAAAGCCGAAATATAAAACCTAATCAAACCTGATCATAAGACCAAAAGATTAAGCATTAAGAAGAATCAAGTGATTCCCATTCTCCTATTTCGAAGAGAACTAAGAAAGATATATATAAACTGTCTCATAAG
>JALUMP010000100.1 GCA_027039745.1 Candidatus Parcubacteria bacterium | reverse complement strand
CTCTCTACTCCGCTCCAAAAGCTCGCAATGACATAACAAATCTGTCATTGCGAGCTTTTGGAGCGGAGTAGAGAGAGCGTGGAAACTGAACATACAACAAATCCGTCTTTGCGAGCAGAGCAAAGTAATCTAGGTTTGTTGTTGGATTTGTATTTCTTTCTGGATTGCTTCACATTCGTTCGCAATGACGGATACTGGCGTTTTTTGATTGTGCTGATTGCTGGATTGCTCGCAATGACACAATATGACTGATAGCGTAGCTATCTGTCTTCGCGAATGAAATGAAGCGATCCTGATTTATTGCTGGGTTGCTTCGCAAGCTCGCAATGACAAGAGTTAGTGGATTG
Organism: Candidatus Parcubacteria bacterium; assembly: GCA_027039745.1. Taxonomy (GTDB): domain Bacteria; phylum Patescibacteriota; class Minisyncoccia; order Phycocordibacterales. The sequence continues at coordinate 8,056 of JALUMP010000100.1, read as the reverse complement.
CTTCGTTGTTCCTGCTAGCAATAACGAATACCAGTGTTTTTTAGTTTATTAATAAAAAAAACAGCAATTTTGCTGTTTTTTTAGATAAACTAAAATATCCTATTCATCTATATCATTTTTTAATAATTGAGTGATTGAACCAACCTCCATATCTTCGTTAAATCCTACTGTTACAAAATCTCCATTTTTTATACCTTCTTTATTGAATTTTTCGATTTTGATATCATCTTGAAAATCACCTTTTTTTTCTTGCATAACATCAAGACCTTTTGAGCTAAAAGTAAATTTGTTTACAGGAGTTTTGATAAAATCTACATCAAAATTTTCCAGCTTTCCAAAATCAACTGTAATTGAATTATCATCAATTGCCTTAACTGTCCCCTCTCTAAATCATAACGGAGAACCATTATAATTTGTTTTTGTAAAACTTACTTCGTCAACAACTTTATTTTTATTAGTATTATTTGTTTTCTCTACAAAATTAGAATTTTGATAACTACTATCTATATTATTAATATTATTTTGTTTTTTTATTAACACAATACAAATTGTGGCAGATAAAATAAATATTATTAATAATGCTACTAAAATTTTTGAAATTTTTTCCATAAAATATTTTTTAATTATTAATAAGTGTTTTTAATCTGCTATTTTTACAATGTTCACATTAGATCAACCACCACCTAAAATAGTATGCGCTCCTGTGGTATAAACTTCAATAGCTTGACCAGCATTTAACCTAAGTAATTTGTGAACATGGGCAGTAAAAAATAAACGATCTTTTGATTTAGAAATTCTTCCGTATTCTACATCTCCCCCAGAACGTTTTAACCTCACCACAACAGCACTATGGTCTTTTGCATCAGCTGTCTGCGAAACATTAACCAAATATCATCCAGCTTTTTCTGCAATTATATCTTTATGATTCCCTGATAAATGAAAATTTCTAGCAAGTATTTGGGTAAAAGGTTGCCAACCATTTGCCGCATGCCCTCTTCTACCATTTGAATATATAGATCCTTCAAAAAAAGCATCTCCACCAGCACTATTATTTTTTAACTTATTAATTTCAGTTGTATTATTTGTAATGTTTGTTGTGTTCCCTGTTACTCTGTTTTTTAAATTATTTATTTCTGTTGTATTTCCTGTTACTCTTTCATACAAATATTGGAAATTATCTTTTACTTTTTGAGCAGAAATAATACTTCCATTTGAAATTCAATCTGTGCCTTGCCATGTTGCTGCTGCAAATGCTGAGAATGAAGCTCCTAATAATACACCTACTACCACTAATAATGTTTTTTTACTTATGTTTTTTATTTTTTTCATATTTTAAAAATTGTTGTTAATATGTAAATTTATTTTAGCAAATAAGACATTCAAAGCAAGAGTATCAATTTATTTTATATTTTTTATCTAATCTTTGATCTTATCAAATGTTTCTTTGTCCACTCCAGTTGTTTTTAAAATAGCAGTTGCTGTAATATTTTTTTGTTTCCTTCAATCTCCAAAAAACTCTATACCAATAAAATCGCCCACTTTTAAACTAGAAAAATCTTTTTCAATAATTTTTCTATGATAATTTTTCCCTTCATAGTAATCTTCTGGATAGAATGTTTCTAGAACTTGCGTTTGGTTACTTAAAATAATGTTGCGTTTTAGCCCCAAATCACCTATATCTTTCTTGCTACCACTTTCATCTTCATCGTCTTGATCTATAAAAAGCTCTACATCTAAAATATTATTATTTTTTGCTAAAATAGTTGCTCCTACTGAAACATTTCCCTGCGCTGCATGTAAAGTATCTTTTGAAATTGGCAAATTATTATCTAAAACAGCTTCTTCTTTTTGTTCAGAATTTAAAACAAAAATAATAAAAGAAAATATTAAAAATGATATTATTGTAATTGAAATTAATTTTTTGAAATCAGATGACATATATTAAAAGTTATTAAAGTATTAAAAAACACCAATATATTATACCAGTGTTTTTTAAAAATAATATAGTATTAGTCTTCTAACTCTGTTCACCCACTACCACCATTTTCATCTCCTATTATTTTTGTGATAGAACCGACTTCTTTTTTGTCATTAAATTCTACTGAGACAATATCTCCAACTTTTAGATTACTTTTTTGAATTTGTTTACCAACATAGGAACTTCCTTCTGTTTGGTTGTCTTCTGTAACTTTTACATCATTACTTAAAGTAAGATTGTAAATCGATTTTGTCACATCATCAAAATCAGAAGTATCTACATTAATCACTAAGCTATTTCCGTTAATTTCCTTTATTGCTCCAGAAATTGCTTGGTCATAAATAGGCTCTGCTTTTGTTTCTACTAAAGGTAAATCTTTTTCCACTGCATTATCTGTAATGTTTTGATTTTGGATATTATTAGACGAGTTGGTTAATATTGATGCAACTTTACAACTACTTAAATCAAGATTACATCTCTTAACAACTGCCACAAAGACAGATGCTGAAAGAATGAATATTACCAACAATGCTAATAAAATTTTTGAATTTGTTTTCATAAATAAAATGATATTTAAATTATTAATAATATTATAGTCTACAACAGTGTAAATGTCTTATTTTCATTCTTCCATTTTTTTTATGAGATGAAACTGAAACCCCTGTTACAAAATAATTACCTGGACATTCTGCATGTTTTTCTTCATGACAATTTTCTCTTGTATTATTTGGAGCAGAAAGATTTCCTCTCAAATATAAAGTGTTCAAATCAATCGCATTCATCCTTGATGTTACATCAGAATCTACAAACCATCCTCCTGCATTATCATTATATCTACCAGCTCTCATCTGACCGGTTACATCAAGAGGATAAGCGGGATTATTTGTTCTAACCCCCACATTTCCTTTTGTGTATACTGCATTATTTGGGTTTGAACCATCAACAAATTTTCCACCTTTATTCTTTTTTAAATTTGTGATATCGACTATATTTGTATCGATTAATGTTTTATTCCCCATTACTCTTTCATACAAATACTGAAAATTATCTTTTACTTTTTGAGCAGAGATAATATTTCCATTTGAAATTCAGTCTGTGCCTTGCCATGTTGCTGCTGCAAATGCTGAGAATGAAGCTCCTAATAATACACCTACTACCACTAATAATGTTTTTTTACTTATGTTTTTTATTTTTTTCATATTTTATATTATTAATTATTTATAACTAAATCTCAATTCTATCTGGGTTGATAATCTTTAATTTTACAACTGTAAAGTCTGGGGTAAACCCTATAGCTTTTACTCCAAAATTATAAAATTGTTTTTTCCCATTAATTCCATTACCATCAAATTTAAACTTAACGTTTACTCTTTCTGTATTGTTTCCTTTTTCTACTTCGTAAAAAGGTTTTACTCCACCTGCAGAATCTATTAATGACCAAGCTTGAACTGAAGTTGGTTGAGAAGCTACTCTAATATATAATCTATCAACTGGTAATATTTTAAAGATTTTTGAATCACATCTATCCCAATTAATACCACCTGTAGAACATTCTAAGAAGTCTGCTGCAGGAACGTGCTTACAAGTAGGACTTGCATCTGTTCCAACTGCTTCTCTTGTTTCTCCACAATTTGATGTTTGAGTAAATTGCTCTCCTGCACAGTAATAACTTGTAGCTCTTGATCATGAAGAACTTTCACATTCTGTAACAGCACACTCGCCCGTTGTTTTTGTTCCAACTTTAACTTCCCCTCCTGTTGGACAATTACTTGTTTGTTGGAAAAATACTCCTTTACAAACCTCCCTTGCTTTTGGAGATGTGGTTGTAACTACACAAGTATTTGGGTCTTTACACCCAGAAGATGGGTCTTCTCCAGGGCTACATCAATTTGCGTTGTCATCTACTGTTATATAAAACTTGTGATCGTTTGTATCTAAACCAAAACGTGCTTTGTCAAACCAAGAAATATCAAACCTTGGTTGAACCAAACCTCTCACTGTAACGCTGTGTTGTCCTTGAGACATTTTACCTAAACCTATTTGATAAACACTTTCTGTATCATCTACGCCGACTACCTCAAAAAACGATTTTCCATCTACAGATACCGCAACGCTTGTGTCTTTTTCTTTTTGCATAGAAGTTAAACTATATACTCCTAAAGAAAATGATACATTATCTGTTGATTTATATATATTTTTTGAAAAATCGACATTATAAGCAGTCCCATGTGATGCATATTGTATTGCATATACTTTATTCAAAATAAAATAACCGAATAAAATAAACACTAACAATAACAATAATGAAACGGCTGCTGTATGTTTTCTCATAAAAAATAAAATTATCATTAAAATTAATAATAGAAAAAGTATACCATAAATATAAAAATTGTATTGCTTAAAATTCATAAAATATGTTGATATATCAAACCTTTGATCCCCTTGCTCTAAACGAAAATCTTCACCAGGTGCGCCATAGATTGAAACCGTGCTACCATCTTTTTGTCTTTGAGAAACAAAGACCTCAGCATGCTGACAATCTTTTTGTATATTAACTTCTATATTATCTTTTAAGCTAGAAATTTCTTTAGTTCCACAGTTTTTATTATTTCTATCTTTAATTCCAAAAATAAAATGAAAATCATCTCCCCTTGTGGCTCAAGTTATAAAAATTTTTGCATTATCATTTTCTTTATAATTTGTTTTATCTGTTTTAACATTGTATACGTTTACAAAAACACCATTAATCATTATTTTGTTAAAAAATGTTTGATCTCCGATATTACTTTTAATCTCATAATATCCAGCATCCAAGCTTGGTATTTTAAATAGTATTTTTCCATCTGAAGTATTTGTTGATTTAACAGAAATAGTTTTAACTAAAGTACCAAAAATATTATTTTTATAAATATTCATTTTGGCAACAATTGATTTTTGAATTTGTCCTTGCTTACTCTCGCAAATAAGATTTTTTGAAGTATCTTCATCACCAAACGTTTCAATATTACAATTAACTAATTTGATTTCTTCTTGATTATCTTTTTTTTCAACAATATTTTTGTGATTAATAGTTAAATGTATATTATCCAACAAAGAATTTGCTATTGGAAATCCATTTTCATTCGAAACAAACAATATAATTTTTTTTACCCCAGCTTTATTTATCTTTTGGATAAAACTTTTGTTAATGGTTTTTTTTGCTGGTATATCAATAATATCCTTATAAACATATTTACTTAGTGTCTTGTTCTCTTTGTCTTTTAGAGATATCCCGTATTTTAAATTTTGTATTGCTGTATTTTCTTTGTTTACAATATTAAAAGAAAAACGAAAAGCCCCTGTTGGAGAATTTTCTTCTACTTTAAAATTGTGCACAGAAACATCTGTCATCGTGTTTGTCATTGCCAATGAAAAAACTGGCAAAGCGATAAAAACAATAAAGACGACTGCTAATTTACTAAAAAAATTTTTCATACTTAATTATATTATTTATTAATTTAAAACATTACTATTTTAACAAAGAAACAGAAAAAACGAAATAAAAACCAACGAAATATTTGTCTGTTGGTTTTAAAATGTGTTTTATCATGTCGTATCCATCATTGTGATAAATAGAGTAATCCAGATTTGTTACTGGATTGCTTCACATTCGTTCGCAATGACGGATACCGGTGATTTTAGATTTGCAATAACATAACAAAAACCTGTCATTGCGAGCTTTTGGAGCGAAGCGGAAAAAACGTGGCAATCTAGGTTTGTTTCTGGATTGCTTCACATTCGTTCGCAATGACAGATACTATCTTTATATTGTTCTATAAAAAAATAGATATTTTGTTAAATATCTATTTTTCGCACAAGTGAAAAATATACAAATATAAAATTTGTTATTTTTCTAACTATCGCATGCAAAACATACTCGCGTTGCTCGTTGTTTTGCAGATGCTCCGCATAAGAGAAATATAGTCGTGTTGCCACACTCCTTATTTCTCTAAAAATTTCATTACTGCTTCGTTAATTAAAATGTTTTCAACATATAATCTTATATTATCTAACTCCACATCTTTATGCATTCCAGAGATTTGCTCAACTTGTTTTTTTAGTTCTTCTTTGTCTGCAGAAAGTTTTGCATCTTTTGCTATTTCTTTTAATAAAATCTCTGCTTTTGCTCTATCTGAGGCTTCATTAGTAAAAGAATCTCGTATCTCCATTTCATTTTTACCTGAAGATTTTATATAATCTTCCCATTTCATACCAGAACGAGTAACATCATCTCTCATTTGAGCCATAATTTTATCTTTTTCTGCATTTATTAATAACTCTGGAACTTCAAATGGTGTTTCTTTTAAAATAGCTTTTAAAATATTTTCTCTATGCCCTACTATTGCTTCTTGTTCAGCTCTTTGTTCCAAATCTTGTTTTACTTTTTCTTCTAAATCTTTTAGATCTTTAAAACCAATTTTTTTAGCAAATTCATCATCCAAAGCTGTTTTTATTTCTGACTCACATTTTTCTCCATCTTTATGAGTATGCCCTTGGTGTTGCATTTGGTTATACATATCCAACATACCTTTTTTAGCTTTTTCTAAAGCGTCTTTTTCAACTCCTTTTTCTACTTTTTTTATGTTTGCTGCAATTTTTTTATAATCTGGAAGTTTAATATCAGGATAAATAGTCATTAAAATTTTAAAAATAATTCCCTCTTTTTCGTCTAGTTTTTCAACAGAAATAGATGGATATCCTATAATTTTTAATTTTTCATTTTTAATTATTTCTGGAAATACTGCATCTATATAATGTTGAGCAGAAGCCTGCAAGATTTGAGAAGGACTAATTTTGGACATTGCAACATCCTGTGGAACATGCCCTTTTCTAAAACCATCAACTTCTAAATTTTTCATTAATTCTTCTTTAGCTTTTTTTTCAAATTGTTTTAATTCTGAAAAAGGTGCAGTAACTTCTACTTCTACCAAACTTTTTTCTTTTTTTTCTATCTTTGTTTTGTAATTCATAATGAGCACATTATAACACAAAGTTAAATGTCTGCAGAATTTTTAGAAAAAACACCGAGGCAAGACCTAGGTGTTTTTTTAAAAATTTCTAAATTTTATTTTACATCAAATAACTCTACTTCAAAAACTAAAGTTGAACCTGCAGGAATAGCTGGGGATGGTGAAGAATCACCATAAGCTAACTTAGCTGGAATAACAAATTTAAATTTAGATCCAACTGGCATATACTGCAAGCCTTCTTGTCAACCTGCAATTACCCCACGTAATGGAAATGAAATTTTTTCTCCTCTTACTACTGACGAATCAAAAACTGTGCCGTCTAATAATGTGCCGTGATAATGGACGGTAACCTCATTATCTAAAGTTGGTTTTTGTCCGTTACCAAGTTTTAATACTTCAAATTTTAAACCACTATCTGTTTCGTAAGTTCGTCCTTCTTTTATATCCATAATATTTACTTTATTATTTAATTTTTCATCTTCATTAATAAATAAACCTTCAATTTTTTTAATACCTTGCAATGGTTTTTTTGCTATTTTTGCAATTGGCTCTCCTACTACCTTCTCAACAGGATGATTACCCAAATAACCTAAATAATACATTACAACATAAGCTGCAATTGCCAAAAGTATTACTACTATAATTGGCCCCATCTCTTTTGTTTCTATCGGTTGTATTGCCATATTTAAAATTTTCTTAATAAATCTTTTAACATTCTTCCGCCTTTTTTCACAATTGAAGTTTTTTTGTCTTTATATCTCCTTATTTTTTTAGAAAGTTCATCTTTTAAAACATCTGCAGCTTCATATATTGTTTTCCCAACAGCTTTGGCCCCATAATTTTTTGACTCTGTTGAAATTGTAGCTTCTGCAAAAAACATATTATTTGATTTTTTATGCGAAGAATCTCTCCCTAATCTTACATTACAATCTATTGAATTATTTTTTTGTAATAACTTTTCAATACTTGTAAGTTTTTTAACAACGTGTTTCTCTTCTTTTGAATTATTTTCGATATTTACAAATAAAACTTTTATTTTCATATTGTGATAAATTATTAACTTGTTAAT
>JALUMP010000099.1 GCA_027039745.1 Candidatus Parcubacteria bacterium | reverse complement strand
ATAATAATGTCTGCTTCTTTTAACACATTGGATATTTTTGGATTTAGTTTTGGTTTATTTTTTAGATATATTTTTTTGTAATTTCTAATATCGGCATGGTCAATTTTTCCTTCGCCGATAATTTTTTTACCATTTTTTAATTTAACCACTAAATCATTGGAATTTAAGGTAATAGGTAAAATTTTTCCTTTAATATTTAATATTTTTGTAGCTTCAATAATAGCTTTTTCAAACGAACCAGAAATATTTTCAATAGTGGATAAAAAAATATTACCAAAAGTATGTCCTTTTAAAAAACTACTATTATATCTATAGGTAAAAAGTTCTCTCAAAGTTTTTTCAGTTTCAGATAACGCAACTAAACATTGCCTTACATCTCCTGCGGGGAGCACTCCCATTTGGTCACGCAAAATTCCAGTAGAGCCACCAGAATCAGACATAGCAACAATAGCTGTTATGTTTATATTATCTATTTTTTTTAAGGCAGAAAGTAACATATAAGAACCAGTGCCGCCTCCGATCGTTACAATATTTTGTATTTTTTTATTCATACTGTTTATAATATCAGAAAGAAAATAAAAATAAATTTTATATACTTGACATTTGATATAATAATGAGATAATTATTATATTATAAATATCTTATTTAAAATAACAGGCTGTATGTTTAATAAACAAGAAAAAACAGATTTTCTTAGAAAAAAGGAAGAAAATATAGATTCATCAAATAAACTTAAGCTTTTTTTCTTTGCAAGTATAATTTCTATAGGTATTACTGGGCCATTTCATAATATTGCTGATTCTGATACACCTTTACCCATATCAACAAAAAACAACCAAAAAGAAACTAGCATCTTAGAGGGAATAGAAAAGATAACTCCAAAAGAAGTGATATCTCCAATAATAAACGATTCGGAAAAAATCACGAAGATAAAAACTGATAGTTGAAAAACTTATCATAATGATTATTACGGATTTTCTTTTAATTATGACAAAGAAAAATTTAAAAAATTAAAATCACTTAATGGAGAGGCATCTACATTATGGGAATATCAATACAGATTTAGGGAAAAAGAAGACGAAACAAAAGGTTTTAATGTATTAATATTTAATGTAAATAAAATAAAAGAAAAAGATATCGTTGCAAATAATTTTAAATATTTTTTTCAACGACCAGATAAAAAATATTTCTATGCTTTACAAGATATCGGAAATGATAAATTAAATGAAACAGAACTAAAATATATATCAGAAACTTTTTCAATAACAGATATTAAACGTGCAACCAAAAAAGAAAAAGTTCAAAAAAATAATAATAATTTTATAGTTCATTTAACTTTAGGTGGTAAACATTTTGTTAGAGTCAATTCTTATTATGCAAAGTTTGTCCCACCACCAACAAGATCCAAAAAATGTTTTGGTAATTATAATTGCGACCCAGATGGTGATAAACCAAAAAAAAATGGTGGTAGAAAATTTTTTGATGATTGTAATTTAGATTATATGGAAATACCACATCCTGCATGTATTTATACTGAAGAAAGATGAAACAAGGTTATAGGAAGTAACCCAGCGATTTTAGGAGTAGCAAAAAAATACTATCTTTCTGGTGGAAATCTAACAAAAGAAGATAAAAAATTTTTTACAAAGAAAAAGAAGAAGAGTAAAAAGAAAAAAAAGAAAAAATAATTCTTTTTAAATTTGTTTTTTTCTGTTAAAATAGTTAATATTATTAAATAATTTTTTTAAATATGGGTTTTTTTTCAAAATTAACTGGAGCACAACAAGAAGGAGATGAAGAATATAATTACGAGCAAGACGATAATTTACTAGATGAAAGAGATGATTTTGCCTTACACGAAATCACAGAAGAAATTACAGATATTTCTATAGATGTAGATTTGTATGAAGATGCTGATAATTTGTATCTGAGAGCTTTTATTGCTGGCGTTAATCCAAAAGAGTTAGATATAGACGTAACAAGAGATACTATTATTATATCTGGAGAAAGATATGATCTAGAAGAAAGAGACGCAGACCAATTTATACAAAAAGAATTAAGATGAGGAAAATTTCAAAGAGAAATTCAATTGCCTAAAGAAATAGA
>JALUMP010000098.1 GCA_027039745.1 Candidatus Parcubacteria bacterium | reverse complement strand
GAACTGAATTTATATATTTAAAAATTTTTATCTTCTTTTTTTTATTAAGTTTAAAATTATTTATATTTTTTAATTTATTATATAAAAAATCTACACTATATTTTTCAATTTTATCTTTAGAAATTTCAAACCCAATCCCCTTTTCCCTACTCGGAGCAATTAAGGCTCCTTCTTTTGGCATTATAACTACAAAATTAAAACCAAAGTATTTTATTATTTCCAACTGTGTTTTATATATTTTATCAACCACAATACCACAAAAAGTTCCATCTGTAACACTAGTATGTAAATCTATTATCAGATTATATTTTTTAAATTTTTTTTGAATTTCTCCAGCACGTATTTCTTCAAAAGATATTGGGTATTTTTTCCCAGCTGTCCTGTTAATATCTGTTTCTATATATCGTTTATTTTTTTTAGTTGCTTTATAATTTACAATTATAGAATCTAAAAATGAAATAGGTTTTTGTTTTATTTTCTTTACTAAATCTATTCCTAATTTTTCGTCACCATGTGTCCCCCCCAAAAGTAAAACTTTTTTTATTTTCATAACAAATAAATTCTATTATAATGATATAATATAGCAAATGACAAAAACAACAAAAATAAAACTTGATGTTCCGAAAGAAATTTTGCAAACTATTTTAAATTTAGAAAAAAAAGGATTTAAGGCTTTTTTGGTTGGTGGATGTGTGCGTGATTTACTAATAGGAAAAACTCCCCAAGATTGAGACATCACAACAAATGCAACACCAGAAGAAATTCAAGCTATTTTTAAACATACTTTTTATGAAAATGACTTTGGAACAGTTGGTGTCGTTAATGATAATATTGTTGAAAAACTAAAGAACATAAAAGAAAAAACTCTTTGTGAAACATCTTGTGAAACATCTGAAACCCTTGTGAAACATAGTGTTTCACAAGATTTTGTGAAACACTCTAAAATAAAAGATGTTTCACGTGAAACATTTTCCTTATATAAGTCTCTTGAAACAATCGAAATTACTCCTTTTAGAACTGAGTCTTCCTACTCAGATAATAGGCACCCTGATAAAGTTATATTTTCACAAAATATAGAAGATGATCTAAAGCGTCGTGATTTTACAATAAATGCATTAGCTTATAACCCAAACACTCATGAATTAATTGATTTATTTAATGGTATTTCTGATTTACAAAAACGACAAATCACAACAGTTGGAGACCCAAATAAAAGATTTAACGAAGATGCTTTGCGAATCTTAAGAGCAATTAGATTTTCTTCGCAACTTGATTTTAAAATTGATAACAAAACAAAAAATTCTATACTTAAAAACCATACTTTACTATCAAATGTTTCGACTGAAAGAATTAGAGATGAACTTATAAAAATATTAAAGACAACGCACCCACTTAATGCTCTTTTTTTAGCAAATGAATTAAATGTCTTAAAATACATTTCAAGTGATTTAGAAAAAGCTGTTGGTGTTATACAAGGTGGCTCTCATAAGTATGATGTCTTTGAACACCTCTTAAGAACAGCTCAACACGCAGTAGACAAAAATTGATCGCTAGAGATCAGACTAGCTGCATTATTTCATGACATTGGAAAACCAAAAACTGCTCGTTGGTCAGCCAAAAAAAATGGAAATACTTTTTACGGTCACGAAGTTGTTGGGGAACGCATAGCTCGTAAAAATTTAAAACGTTTAAATTTTTCAAAAGAAATAAGAGATAAAGTTCTTATACTCATTAGGTGACATATGTTTTTTTCTGATCCAGATAAAATTACATTATCTGCTGTAAGAAGAATAATTAGAAATGTTGGTGAAGAAAATATTTGGGATTTAATCAAACTAAGAATTTGTGATCGTATTGGGATGGGAAGACCAAAAGAACAACCTTACAGACTCCGACAATATAAATCTATGATGGAAGAAGTACTGAGAAGCCCAATCTCTGTTAAAAATTTAAAAATAAATGGAAATGATTTAATTACAAAATTAAATATAAAACCTGGAAAAAAGATTGGAAATATTTTAAATGCTTTAATGGGTATCACCCTCTATGAACCAGAAAAAAATAATTATAATTTTTTATTAAAAAAAGCTTCTGACCTATTAACGTTACCT
>JALUMP010000097.1 GCA_027039745.1 Candidatus Parcubacteria bacterium | reverse complement strand
AATAACAAATTTTTTATAATTCTAAAATAACAAAAATATTATGCAATTAAATGATTTAAAAAAAAATAGCCCAAGAAAAATTACAAAGAGAGTGGGGCGTGGAAGAAGCAGAGGGAAAACTTCTGGAAGAGGTATGAAGGGGCAAAAAGCTCGTGCTGGAACTTCTGGAAGACCAGTTTTTAGAGATATTATTAATAAAATTCCAAAACTGAGAGGGCATGGAATACACGGTAATAGAAACAAAGCTATTATTAAAAAATATATTCCAGTTAATTTATCTGTTTTAGAAGAGAATTTTTCAGCTGGAGATGTTATTAACAGAGAGAGTTTGTTGGAAAAAAATATCATCAAAAAGAAAAAAGGGAAATTTCCTTTGATAAAAATTTTAGGTAACGGAGATATTTCAAAAAAAGTAGAGATTAATTCTTTATCTGTTTCAAAAACAGCACAAGACAAGATAGAGAAAGCTGGTGGTAAAATAACAGAATAATTATGAATAATACAGTTACAAAACTTATAGCTAATAACAGTGTTTTACGTAGAACGGTTTTTGTTTTTAAAGATAGGGTTTTAAGGGCAAAGGTTCTTTATGTTTTAGGTGCATTTTTAATTTTTCGATTATTTGCAGCAATCCCAATGCCTATAGTTGATCAAGCAAAGTTAGAAGCTTTTTTAGATGGTAATCAATTTATGGCAATGATTTCCATGTTTTCTGGGGGTGGTCTGAAATCGTTATCAATAGTAATGCTTGGTGTTATGCCTTATATTACAGCATCAATTATAATGCAGTTGATGACTATGATGTATCCAAAGTTAAAAGCAATGCAACATGAGGAAGGGGAAATAGGGAGAAAAAAAATAGCAAATTATTCTAGATTGTTGACTGTTCCATTGTCTGCAGTGCAAGCCTTTGGATTTTTATTCTTTCTAAAATCTCAAGGAATATTAATGGCAAACTTATCATCACAAACGATGTTTTTTGCTATTGTTATCGCGGTCGCTGGTTCTATTTTTTTAATGTGAATTGGGGAGTTGATTACTGAGTTCGGTATCGGTAATGGTTTATCTTTATTAATTTTTGCAGGAATTGTCGGGGCTTTTCCTGGGAGAATGATGCAATTATGAACAACGTTATCTGCTGACTTTTCTCAATTACCTTTGTATTTAGCTGTAACTGTTTTGTTTTTAGTTATGATTTATGTAATTATTTTTATAACTGAGGCTGAAAGACCTGTGCCGGTGCATAATGCAAAAACAGCACGAGCTGGCCAGGCGGCAAAAACGATACAATCAAATATTCCTATTAAGCTTAACCAAGCTGGAGTTATACCAATCATCTTTGCAGTTTCTATTGCTGCTGCGCCTTCAATGATATTACAATTTATGTCTCAGGCTGGAAAGATTCAAGCTGGAGGTGTTTTGGAATATTTATCAACTTTGATGTCAAATCAATTGTTTACAGCTGGGTTGTATTTTGTGTTAGTTTTTTTCTTTACGTTCTTTTATACAGCGGTAACTTTTGATCCAAAAGAAATGGCAAAAAATTTACAAAAAGGGGGAACTTTTGTTCCTGGAGTTAGACCAGGAAAAGATACTGAAAAATATTTTGGACAAGTTACAACTAGGGTGACTTTTTTAGGAGCAACATTTTTAGCATTAGTTGCAGTATTACCTGTTTTAATATCGTATTTTACAGGGAATAGAGCTTTAGCTATTGGTGGAACATCAATTTTGATTGTTGTTTCTGTGGCAATAGATTTCATTAGGCAATTAAATGCAAAAATTTCTGTTAGAGAATATTTATCATCTTAAAATCTAGATTTTTAAATATTTAAAAAAAAACAGTTTGAAGGAACCTGTTTTTTTATTATAAAAATGATATTATTTGTTTTATTATGAAAAAACTAATATATATTTTGATTTTTTTGTTATTATCTTTTTCTGCATGTAATGCTGATTTTAACAAAAGAGATTATAAGTTTTATAAAAACCTATTTCCTTTGAAAAAAAATGTCGGAGATTTTTATTTTGTAGTTGATGAAGATTTGTATCAAAATAGTAGTAAATTTTTAAGTGATTTACGCATAATAGAAAATGAAAAAAGGGAAATACC
>JALUMP010000096.1 GCA_027039745.1 Candidatus Parcubacteria bacterium | reverse complement strand
CCACAACAACATATATAGCGCATAGCGGGGTTCTCGCCTACTTCAATGTTTAGGCACATTTGCACCGGAAAATTCATAGAATTTTCCAATGCAAATATTAAGATAGAAAAATTCTATGAATTTTCCTATCTTTGTTGCATAAGGCAAAGTTATGTGGACACAAGCCCGCTACGACGCCATATATGTAGCCGTTGTGCCCAATGCAAAAAAAATCATATTTACATAATTTAAACTAAAAAATAAATGATATAAAAGAAATTATTCTATTTTTACAAAATGAAAATTTGTTAAAAAAACATAAAAAAAATCAACTCATAAGTTGATTTTAAAAAATAAGTTGTATGTTTGCAATTGAAATAATAGTAAAAGATAGTTTGTATGCGGTTAAATATACAGAAAATACTGATGAATTCGAGAATAATGAATTTATTGAGGGTGATAAAAACCCAGATGAATTTAACAGATTATTTAGAAATTGGCAAGACCCTGAATATTTGGACGGATTTTTTAACAAGCACAAGGAGGACTTGCAAAAAGAATTTTATAATAATATATCAATAGATAAAGCTATTCAAAGAACAATTGATGAGGCATATGAATTTGAACAGGAAATATTATCTATCGCAGAAAATGGGGAAAAAAGTATTTCAGAAAACTTACAAACACTATTTAAACCTTTAAATAATTACGAAAATGAAATATATCCAATACCTGATTACCAAAAAAATAAAGTTTATGGACCAAACGATAAAAGTTGGCTAAGGATATACGCTATAAGGATAGAAGAAAATGTTTTTATTATAACGGGAGGTGCTATCAAACTTACAAAAACAATGAATGAACGTGAACATTTAAAAAAAGAACTTGAAAAACTTGAAAATATAAAATCGTTTTTAATCTCGGAAGGAATTATTGATAATGATGGTATTGTTGACTTTTTAGAATTAGAATTTTAAATTATGGCAAATATAAATAAATTAAATGAAATAGCTTCAAATAATTCAAATTGGATAGAAGAAGCTAAAAAAAGGAGAGAGAAAAAAGAGTGGCAAAAACATTCTCAAAAAATTGCAATTAAAATATTAAGAGCAATTAGAGAAAAAAATATTAAGCAAAAAGATTTGGCTGAAATAATTGGAGTTTCTCCGCAACAGATAAACAAAATAGTTAAAGGTAATGAAAATTTAACATTACAGACTATTGCTAAAATTGAAAAGGCATTAAACATAGAGTTAATATTCTCAAAAGAAGAAAACAATAATATTGTATTTAAAGAAACTATTAAAAAAGAATACGTTTATTTTACCGTATATGATAATCCAAAAGTTGTATCTCAACAAGTTATTAATTATTCTCCTACACGAGAAATATTTTTTGAGAATACAGATTTTGAAAAAGCTGTTTAATTATGGATAAAAAACATAAAAAAAATTCAATAGGTTTTCAATTAATCAAGATTACAACAGAGCAATATGCAATTATTCCTGATGCATTCAATAAAAATGATACAAATATTGAAATGTCAATAGGTTTAAAATTTGGATTAGATAATAAGAAAAGAATAATAGCATCTTTTATAAAAGTGCAGTTTGAACAAAATAAAAAAGCTTTTATTGTTCTTGAAGTTGCTAATCATTTTAATATTGAGAAAAATACTTGGGATAATTTCGATAGAACTGAAAAGAACATAACAATACCAAAAGGATTTGCTTCACATTTGGTTATGCTTACAATAGGAACGTTAAGAGGTGTATTACATTGTAAAACGGAAAATTCTGAATTTAACAATTTCATTTTACCAACAATTAATGTAACAGAGATGATTAAGAGTGATGTTGAAATAAATAAATAAATAAACTTACTGATTAATAAAGCACTGGGCACAACACAGTGTATAGTTAATGGCGGTTAATCGTTGATTTTCAACACATTGCATTTAAAAAAGATAGTGCTAAAATGAAAGTTAAGAGCTATAAAATCCGCCACTAACCATACACGTAGCCGTTGGCGGTAATATAAAACAGAACATAATGCTTGCAAAAAATAACAATAAATTTGATTTGAATTAGCATCATTACTTGTTGTTTATCTTATATTAAAACTTCCTAATCCAAAATTGATTATTAAAAAATAATAAATTAACGA
>JALUMP010000095.1 GCA_027039745.1 Candidatus Parcubacteria bacterium | reverse complement strand
TATATCATTGTGCTTGGTGTGTATTTAAGACTACTAAACAAAAATGTTGCAGAGATTTTAGAAAAGCATCAAAAGTTACCGAAATATGATCTTGACAATGAAATTAAAGTTGGTGCAAAAATATATTACGATTAGTTTTTTATTGCAGCAAAAAAGAAGAGTTCCTCTCTTCTTTCATTACCCCACAACTTCATCCGCAGGTTATAATAATTATCACTATTAATTTTTAGCTATCCATAAACCATCAATTAGATCATATCTCGCTGTATCATATCTATTTTCTTCTGCATTCCATTTTTCAAAAGTAATACGTTGAGGATGACTCATACCTTGAATATATCCTTTTTTCAAATAACTCTTTATTATCTTTTCTCGTTCCAAAGAAGTATTTTTTCTATGTTCCTCTTGTTCCTTTCCATTATGTTCAAGTTTTTGTTCTTTTGTTCTTTTGTTTTCGTATACATTTTCAATATTTTTATAGTTAGCTACAATCCCACTAATTAAAATACTTATTCCGCCTGCAATAACAACAAAAAATCCCGGACCTAAATAAATAAATTCTTTAGCCATTGGCATTTGCAAAGAAATTGACTTCATTGTGTTAAGTGTCTGTATTAATGTTATCATTCCGAATGAAATGATAACAACCCCTAAAACCCAAGACCATCTTTCAAGATTCTTAATAATTGCAAAAAATATCGTAAGAAGAGCTGCAATTAGTATAATAAATCCTAAACCAAATTCAAATAATGTAATATGTCCATTACTATTAATTCCATTTGCTACAATTCCATAAGCAGCAGGTATAAACATACCTGCCAATACCAATATAGCACCTATTAAAGATAAAATAGCACTTGTGCTTAATTTCATATATTTTCCCTCTATTTATTAAAATTTATATATTTGAATAGAGAGAAAAAAAGAAAATTTTTTTATAGCCAGACTATCTTTGCTATAAAGACACTCAGTTTTCTGTTCCCCATCTCATGACATGATAAGTTTAGCTTTTTCAAATATTTATGAACAAATAATATTACTATATATATTAATTGCTTCTTAATTTATACATTTTATTGAAACTATGATCTAAAAAAATAGATAGTCAAAAAAACTTCTCAGAAGATGATGCAAATTTTTGGCGAATCATGTAATCTAGTTTTTGTTGCAAATCAGCAATTGTTTTGTTTTTATTATCAATTAATTCTAGTTGATGGTTCATTATTTCTAATAAAGATTCTATTGTTACTGTTTCTTGTTGCATGGGAGAATTATAGCTAAATAGCCCTAAATTAGGACTTCTAAAATCAGTATGTATTTTAAATTTGTTTACTTTTCAAGATGGGGTTTACTTGGTGCTTACAATTTAACAATATAAATAAAATAAAATAAAATAAAATATCTTGACTTTCATTCAAAAATATAGCACAATCATAAAAATACTTAAAAACATATTAAAAAAGAAGAAAATTAAGGAAAATGGACAATATTTAAGATTAAATTAAGAGTATTGTGATACAATTAGGGTATCAAAAGAGAAAAAGGATTAAAAACTTTTCTTATTTGAAAACAAAAAAACAAAGACCTATAAGGCAAAGGACTAAAAATGACTTTATATATCTTATTAGCAGTGTTAGCAGTTGTAGTTCCAATTTTTTTAGCAAAATAGTTAAATCTATTTAATTAAACAAAAACAAAAAAAACAAATAAAGACCTTTTAAAAAAAAGGCAAAGGAAAACAAAATGAAAAAAATTATCTTAACAATCATCTTAGCAGCGGTAGCAGTAAATGCTCAAACAATTAACACAAAAATTAAAGATTACGGTTATTTTCCGAAACTTAAAAATGGAGAAGTAATCAAATATCATACAAAACCATTTCTTCCGGACTTAACTTGTACTGTTACAGATGAAGAAACAGGTGCTATTGCTTGTGAATTGTAAGTAGTAGTGAAAAGTCTGTATAAGTCTTTAAAACTCAGTAGAGAGGCTTATACAAGTGTATCTCCTCGAAGGAGAATAAAAGAGATACTTAATAAAAATGATCATATCGTGTAAAAAAAGAGAACTAATTAACCTCCTTGTAAGAAATCTTCACAAATCTTCAAAATATAAAATTAAAAAGAAATGCTAAACAGATATGTTA
>JALUMP010000094.1 GCA_027039745.1 Candidatus Parcubacteria bacterium | reverse complement strand
TCATATTCTTAGGTCAAAGAAAACCAAAAATAAACAAAATTGTTCCAATTAAGGCAAAAATTCAATATTGTTCTTTATTCGGATTTAGAATAGTATCTTTCAAAATCTTTTTTGGCAACTTATCCAAGTTTCTTTGCAAAGTTTTTAAATCCGAAATACTTTCTGCGTGAAAATATTGACCATCTGTAATATTTGCAATTTCTTTTAAAGGCTCTGGATTTAGTTTAGTTAAAACAGTTTTTCCATGATATCTTTTATAAATTATATTACCCCAAGAGTCTTGTCCTTCTGGTATTTTCATACCATTTTCAGAACCAACCCCAATAGTATAAATTGTAATCCCTTTATTACGAGCCAACCTTGCCATTTCTTTAATTCTAGAATTTACAGTTTCATCTCCATCAGAAAATAGAATAATTGCCTTACTTCTTTCTTTATCATTTTTAGTTTCTAATCTTGCCAAAGAAACCTCCAATGCTTCGGCTAAATTTGTGCCCTGCTTTGCTAAATCATCACTAGAAATTTCTTTCAAAAAATTCTGGAAAACAGAATGATCCAATGTTAAAGGAGAAGATACAAAAGATTCTCCAGCAAATTCTACTAGACCGACTTTGTCTTCTAATCTTTTTTTAACAAAATTTTTAATTAAATATTTTGTAGCATCAAGTCTAGAAATCATATTACTAGAAGTTGAAAAATCTAAAGCCTTCATACTTTTTGAAACATCAACAGTAAAAACCAAATCTAAACCTTTGTTACTATTTCCTTGAAGATCGCTTCCTCATTGAGGTCTCCAAAAAGCAAAAAGTAAAAATAATAATCCAAAAATTAAAAAAATAATTTTTATAACTAAAATATTTTTAACTTTTTCATAATTTCAATTCTTTTGTCAAAAAATTTCTTTTTGTTCTTTTTTAGTTTTTTTAAATCATCAAAAAAACCCTAAAAATATGATTCCTATAAAAATTCCGAAGTATCAATATTCTGTTATCTTATATAATTCAATCATATCTAATTTTTAAATTTAAATTTTCAAATTCCAGCATTAAACAAAATAAGAAATACTGAGGATACAGCAAAAATAAAACCTCAAAATAATCAAGGATAAAATAAATCTTTTTTCTTAGTGATTATTTCTGCCTTATATTCTTTTTTCTCTAACTTTCCAATTGTTTTTAAAGCTCTGTCTAGAGAATTATTATTTCCGGCTCAAAAATATTCACCGCCAGAAATTTTAGCAATATTTTTTAAAGTTTCTTCATCAAATTTTGTTTTGTATAGACTTCCATCTTGATTTCTTGCGTAAATTTTATGACCATTTTTTACTCCAATTGGCATCAAAGCACCTTCTTTTTTACCAAGTCCAATAGTATAAATCTTCACCCCATTACTTCTAGCATATTCTGAAGAAAATAACGGATCTGTCCCAACATTAGCTTCACCATCAGTTAAAAGAATTAAAACTTTTGTTCTATCTGGAGAATTTTTAAAACGATTAACTGCTGACAAAATTGCATCTCCGATAGCAGTTCCATTCAAACCATAAATTTGCTGGTTAATGCTATCTGTTGAAATTTCAGAAAGATAATAGCGGACCACATTATAGTCAAAACTTATTGGAGATTGAGTAAAAGTTTTACCAGCAAAAACTTCTAAACCTACTCTATCTGTTTTTAACTTTGAAACAAATTTTGAAATATATTCTTTAGCCGCTTCAATTCTATTTGGCTTTAAATCTTCCGCCAACATTGATTCTGAAACATCAAGAGCAATCAAAATATCCACTCCTTTTTTTGAAACTTCGCTATCAACAGAAACTTTTTGCGGGCGCATTAAAGCTACCGTTAAAAGCAAAACTGCTAAAATAAAAAATATTCATTTCAAAAAAATTAAAATCTTTGGTCTTTTTCAAAATGAAATTTCTTTTTCGGACTCTTTTAACTCTGCAAAAAACGGAGAATTTACAGCCGGCACTTTCTTACTTTTCTTTTTTCAAAAGTAGAAAAGAATTAAGCCCAAAAAAATCAAGCTAATAAAATATGCAATATTCTGATGAACAAATTCTATTCCATTTAAATTAAAAAGATTACTAAAAAACATACTGAAATTATATAGAATAAAAATGAAGAGAAAATGAAAAAAGGTGGAAATTTTGCTCCGCAAAATTTCCACACACACACACAAAACG
>JALUMP010000093.1 GCA_027039745.1 Candidatus Parcubacteria bacterium | reverse complement strand
TGTCAATTTTACCACCTTCAATATTTATTTCCTTTTTTTCTTTTTTATAAGTTTCTTCAGAAATTAATCTGCCAATGGATAAAAAATCATTATATTGATCACCTGACAACTGTCTTGACATAAGCCATGCCTGTCTCGGACAAAATAAATAAGCTTCAATCAGTGAACCTGTTATTTTCATTTTACCATATTGTTGAAAATTCTATATTTGTTTTGAATCCTGTCTCATAACTGTAAATATTCTCCGGTTCATGCAAATACACAAATCCATATTTTTCCTCTGCAAAACCTGAGCGTAATGTAAAATATTTTTAAATAAATTTCATGTAACTATTTGTTTTAACTTAGATAGTTGGTTAGTTTTGTGTTCCCCTCTATTTTTAGCTTGTTTTTTTCTCTTTTTGTTGTTATTTTATTTAATAACAAAACAATGTTTTAAGGATGATATCATGGTTGAAAAATTACCCTTTTCTCCTAAATCTAAATTAGGACGTTTTATTGTTTGGCTTTGCAAAACTTTTGCTAAACAAGATGTTGAAAATATTGCTCATCATCTGCTATATCTTACTCAAAATCCGCACCCCAATGTCCCTTTTAAAGATCAAATAACAAAAAAGAATTTTCCTAATTATCAAAAATTTTATGTTGATGAAAAACCACCCATTAAAGTTAACAATAAAAAAAAACTTTAGAACATACTCATTGTTCTATTTTGATGCAACAATATAAAATTAAACATAAAAAAGAATTATCTCCTGTCAAACATAGAAAACAACTTAATATTCCTGATAATATCTACTGCCCATACTGCAAGGCTGATAAAAATTTTATATATCTAAATAACGGGAAAAAATCTTCACAGTTCAAATGCAAAGTCTGTTCAAATACTTTTCATCTTAATACTAAACCTAAAAAAAAGAATTACATCTTCTTATGTCCTTACTGTGAGAAACCTCTGCAAAAATGGAAAAATAACAAAGATAATACTATTACAAAATATAAATGTAAAAATAATAACTGCTCATTTTATCTTAACAAAATTAACTCTCTTACTCCCTCTGAAAAAGAAATTTTTAAACAAGCTCCTTATAATTTCAACCTCAGGTATATTTACAGAGATTATAATATTGAGATTAATCAACTTAAAGTCTCTGCTCCTGATTCTTCTTTTGAGCATTTTCTTCATAATAAGCATTTTCCCGATTTTATTCTTTCTATGATACTTACTCTTTTTGTCTCATATGCTATTACTTCAAGAAAAACAGCTCAACTTATTAAAGATATCTTTCAGGTTAATATTTCTCATCAGACTGTTATTAATTATGCTAAAGCTGTCGCTCCTATTGCACATAAATTTAATATCTTTTATAAACCTTCTTTTGCTTCAAATAAAATTATTGCTGATGAAACTTATATTAAAATTAAAAAAATCACTTATTATGTCTGGTTCTTTCTCTCCATCCCTCAAAAAGCTATTATTTCTTATCATGTTTCCGATACAAGAAATTCTATTAATGCTTTAATATCTACTATTGAAGCTATTAGAAAACAATTTAACAAAATTATCTTCTTGTTCGCTGATGGGAACCCTGCTTATAATGCTGCTGTTAATTTTCTGAATACTATTCTTCAAAACAAATACAGAAAAATTAAAATCTTCAACATTATTGGACTACAAAATAAAGATAAAATCTCTACTGCTTTTAGACCTCTCAAACAAACCATTGAACGTTTTAATCGGTCTTTTAAACAACATTACAAAATTACACATTCTTTTGATAATTTTAATGGTGCAAATGCTTTTGTCGCTCTCTTTGTCACTCATTATAATTTTATCAGACCTCATTACTCATTAGCAAGAAAACCGCCTGTGGAAATCAAACAACTTAAAAATCTCTCTACTCCTAAAAAATGGCTTAAAATTATTGAACTTGCAAAATGCATTGACAATGATTCCATTAAAACACTCAACAACGCTGCTTAACAAATTTAATTATTAACTAACCAACTATCCTCTTATTTATCTTTCTATGAACTCTTAACAAAATTTTATCTTATCTTCTATCTCCAATAACTATTTCCTGTTTGATTTTGCATCTGTTTGACATCTCAAACGATACTTCTCTCTACTCTTTTTTTCAACTTTTCTAAAACATCTTACCTTTTCATTTTTCATAATTAGTTTTTACAGTACCTTTTATAGAAACGGGTTTTAAA
>JALUMP010000092.1 GCA_027039745.1 Candidatus Parcubacteria bacterium | reverse complement strand
ATCAAAAAAGTAGAATATCTTTTAAATCATAGACCACGAAAAAGATTAAACTACTTAACACCACATCAGGTTTTTGTTGAGAAAAAAAATCCGTCTAAAGTGTTGCACTTCAAAGGTTAATTTAAGACAAGGTCTAGGTGAGCGCTTAACTATCTATTTTCTAAAAAGCATATTCTCCCAACTCCATCCAAGTATTCCAGTGAATTAAATATCGTCAAAATATTTTTGCTGAGATTTTATAAAATTCTATTTTCAAAATATCTTAAAACTTCATTTTCGTTCATCTTTGATGTATCAATAGTTTTAACTTTAAAGTCCTTTGCTTGTTCCCTCAAAAATTTTAACCAATTTTTCATATCTTTATTAAAAAGTTTAGATCTATTTCTTCCATCAATCAATCTCTTTCCCATAGTCTCTTCATCACAATCGATAAGCACTATTTCATAATCAAAAAACTCTTGTTTTTGAAATTCATCTTTAATAAATTCTAATTTTACCTGTCCTTCAAAAATGATAGTTTCTTCTCCATTATATTCTTTTAGCATCTTCTCTATTCAAAATTTTGTAGTTTCTCTTTGCCAATTTTTTCCACTATCCGTAATTTTTTGCATTTCTTTTGCACTAGGCACACCAACAGAGTCAAAATGCAAAAACACCCAATCTTTTTTCCCTTGATATTTTTCTTTTAAATTTGAAACCAAAGTAGTCTTCCCCACACCAGAAGCTCCAGTTATAAAATATATTTTCATTTTTTTATTTTAGCATAAGAGCAGACTAAGACTCGAATACCAATACTAAACTCAAACTCAACATTCATTCGTCTCCATTAAATATTCACTACCCCCCACCGCAAACAACAAACAAAAAATAAGAAAGCAAAAACTTCCAAAAGGAAGTTTTTATTTTTTCGTGCTAGCGGTATGCGCCAGTTTTTTAATGAACAAAGTGAATATAAAAACAAGTACTCTTGGGGTAGGACGAAGTTCAAATGGAAATTAATTAGCTTATTAAAAAATTATTTATATAGTTCACTATGTGTCCCTATGGCTTCTAAGTCTAAACTATTTTTTGTTTTTGTAAAAATCAATCTATAATCACCAGTAATATTTATACTTCGTGTATTTTTATATTTACCATACAATTTATGGTTATTTAAGCTGGGGTTATTTGGTTGATTTAAAAACAATCTTAATCTATCTTCAAAATTTTCAATAACATATTTTGGTAATTTTTTGAATTGCTTCTTAAATTTTTTTGAATATCGAATTTGCATATTTTAGTTTTTCAAATTAGTCATCAAATCTTCAACGGAATCATTTGCAACCCAATATTTGTTATTATCTCGATTTTTTTCTGCTTCATCTAAAATTTTTTTTAAATTATTGCTTGGAGTATAAGCATCAGAAATAACCAGTTTTTTTGTATTTAAAAAATCTTTAAATAAAGTTTCTCCAATCAAAGAAACAGAAACACCCATAGCCTCTGCTGTTTTTTTAATATCTTTATATAAATTCTGGTTTAGTCTCAAATGAACCATTGTTTTATTTGTTGTATTACTCATATATCACAATTGTATCTCTTTGATACTATTTGTCAAGAAAATTTTTTAAACAAAAAAAACCAATAAAAACCTAGATAATAGTAACGGTACTCTATTTTTCTTTTTAAAAAAATATTAAAAACTTTTTTAACTGAGTATATTTCGTTCTCTTCGAGCCCTTGTCTAATAGTATATAATAAAAACCACTTCATACGAAGCGGTTTTCTAATTTTCTATGCTAGCAGTATGGAACGAAGTTCGAATCGAAATAGAATAAAAATTTCATTTTATAAAAAAGTCAATATATTTATATATAAAATTATAACTGCGTCAGATTCAACTTTTCTATACCTTTATAAATATTTAAATTTTTAAATATAAAATCTGCGTATTCATTAGCAGAATCTATTTCATAACTAATAAATTTAACATAATTATCATTCTTTACAACATTTATAAACTTTATCAAACATATGTTTAATATTCCCATATCAACATACTCTTCTAGATAAATATCTCCAATCCAAATTTCATTATCACTTTCGTATCGTGATATAAAAAAGCCAACAACTTTTTTTTGTTCATAAATTAAAAAACTCCCTTTTTTATATATATCATCATTATAGAAATTAATATTTTCTTCATTTACTGGAATAACGGCTGGGTTATAAATATGTGTATTATAATATCC
>JALUMP010000091.1 GCA_027039745.1 Candidatus Parcubacteria bacterium | reverse complement strand
TTCCGTTCTTACGGCTTATATTAGCTGTTTTAGAAGTAAAGTGTTTGATATTGAGATCTCTGTTTTTGAATTGGTAAATCTCTCGACCTATCTTAACATAATACTTAGTCTTCTTTTTACCAGACTTCGTTTTATATCTGTTTTTGAAGAGTTTGATCGAGGAATCAGTAGTTATAGAACCATAATTGTCTACAGATGACAGTTTGAAGTTAAAATCTTTTTGGGACGACATGTTAATTTTGTTAAATGTTTTTAAAAACTGTAACATCTTTGTTTGGATTGGCTTACTAAAACCTTTTAGAGAGAGTTTTCTGTTTTCTGCAT
This sequence comes from Candidatus Parcubacteria bacterium, assembly GCA_027039745.1. Classification (GTDB taxonomy): domain Bacteria; phylum Patescibacteriota; class Minisyncoccia; order Phycocordibacterales. Next base: position 1,912 of record JALUMP010000091.1, on the reverse strand, counting down.
AGAGTTTCCATTTTTTATCTATTAGGTTATAATAAAATTTTTACCGAAAGTTTATAATATAGTTATTACACAATAATAGGAGAAAGAAATGAAAAGAGTAATGTTAATAGCTATATTAGCTATGGGTTTATTTATGGGTGTTGCAAATGCGGCAGAAAGAAATTGTTGGTTTAATGAGGATTCAAGCTTTTCAAATATGAGAGCAGGAAATGTTTTAAATGGAACAGCTTTGGTAGGAATAGATATTATGACTCCAGAAGCAACAGGTGAGCATTTTTCATATGGATTAGGTGTTGAATATACAGGATATATTCTTCCAACAGAAGCTAATCAAATTTTTGGAAGTAGTTACAATTTGGATACTGAGTTTAAAATAGGTGCAAATATAAAAGCAGCTAGTAAAATATTACCATTTCCTTTGAAAATAAAAGTTGGTTTTGGTTATGGAGTGACTCGAATGGGTTCTTTTAATAGTTGGGATTTCACTAATTCAATAGAGGTAGAGACTAATATATACAAAAAAGTCGGTTTAGGTGTAGGATATAAAAATAGTTCTTATGAAAAAACATTTTCAATATATCTTACATATAAAATATAAAAGAAAGAAGAAGAATTATTTTTTTTCTTCTTTCTGGCATTTATTTAAAAAATCTTGAAGGTTTAATTCTCCACTTTTTAATTTTGTCATAATTTCATCCATATTCTTATCATCTATGGCCACAAATGAAGACATTAATTTTTTATAAGCTTCCCAAAAAATAACATCAAGAGTTCTAAGAAGATCTTTTTTTGTTGTGTTATTTTTTAATTCAATAACATAATCATATGTAATAGATAACACGAGAGGATCATTGAGATCTTTTATTAGCTGAAGAGCTTCTTTATTATTTTCATTATCTGTTCTAACATGAGTAGTAAGGGGAGTTACAAAATAATAAACAATTCCAAGTTTTGAACCAAGTTCAACTGGAGTATTCCATTCTACATTATTTACAAATAATTTTTTTGCAGTTTTTTCACTAATGTTACTTCCATCTATAAAAACTTTCATACTTATCCTTTTTTTTAATTATACACTAAAATTGATTAATTATACATAAAATTTAAATTTCATATATATATACAGTGCCTCCAATATCAGAATAATCAACATCGTCAATGTAATAATGTTTATTAAAAATTAAACCTATATCTTTTTCAGACTTCCCGTTACATATTTTTTTTTCAAGTTTGCCAAGAGTTTCATTTTTCTCAACATTTACTTTTATGAAATAAAGACATTTCTTATTATCTTCAACTATCACTGGATAAAAACCATCTTTTGCATTTGCACTAATTCCTGTTGAAATCTTCGCTTTCTTTAAAAAATCAGGTTTTTCTTTTACTATTTTAAGTAATTTTTTTTGTGAAATATTTTCTTGTTTACTTGGTTTAAAAAGTTTAATTTTAGACTTCCTAACAAGTATTGGTTTATCACTTTTATTTTTAACTGATTTTTCAAAAGAATTGATTTTACATTTATCAAATATCATTTTTCTAGTTAATATATTAATATCTGAAATTTTAGAAGCCTCTTCTAGTGAAGATATTAATGCTTTATATTTACTGTTTAAATAATTCAAATATTTATCATCGACCAAAGACCAATTAACATCCGAACAATGGTCATATTGCATAGCTGCAACTAGTGAATAATAAATATTTGGGTTGTTTTTCTTTATAGATTTGAATAAATTATTGCCAGGCTTAACATTTGTAACATTAGAAATAGCAAAAACATTTATTGAAATAAACAAGATTAAAATAATTTTATACATACAGAATCCTTTTTTTTGTAATTATACTATAAAAAGCTTAAAAAAATAATTTTTTATGATATTTTCAGCATAATTAATATATAATAATAATAATA
>JALUMP010000090.1 GCA_027039745.1 Candidatus Parcubacteria bacterium | reverse complement strand
ATTGAAGGAGCATTTTCTGCAAAAAAACATAATACTATTTTAAGAAATATTCCATTTTTAAATAAAAAGTTTTTGGATTTATTAGAGTTAAATAAAGTATTTAATCCAAATTTTTATCCTTTTAAATATCAATATGAGACTTTAAAAATTGTTAATGAAATGGATAATAATGATAAACCAGCTATTGTTGTAACTGCTCCAACTGGTTCTGGTAAAACTGAATCATTTTTACTTCCAATGCTTAATGATTTAATATCAAATCCAAGGATGAAAGACGAAAAAGGAGTAAGGGCAATTATTTTGTATCCAATGAATGCATTGGTTGCTGATCAAAATAAAAGACTGTTTTCTTATTTAAAAGGGCAAAAAGATATAACTATGTTTTTTTATAATAGTGAGACACCAGAAACAAGAAGATATGCAACTGATGAATTTGATGATAAATGCTTCATAAAGACAAGAAAAGAAGCAAGGAAAAACCCACCTGATATTATGATTACAAACTATTCGATGCTTGAGTACATATTGGCAAGACCAAATGATTTTCCTCTAATTGGTAATGCCTTAAGAACTATTATTGTAGATGAAGCTCATTTATATACCGGCACTTTAGCAGCAGAAGTCTCATTGCTTTTACGAAGAGTAATTACAAAAGCAAAAGTTAATAATTCGAAAATATTATATATTGCCACAACAGCAACCATATCAGAAGATAAACAAGAACAGCAAGATTTTTTTAGTAAATTTTTCAATAAAGATAATATTCAAAGTGTATCAGGAAAAAAAGAATTTAAAGAGATAGATACAAACATCAATGTTGATAATGAAATTGAACAGTTTGTAGATATATCTTCTATAATTTCACAATCAAATTTGGAGTTATATAATAAGTTTAAAGAATATAAAATATTTCCTAAAATATTAAAAATTTTATCTGAGAAATATACAATCAAATTTAGCGAATTATTAAAACTAGTTTCTCCTTCAATAGAACTAAAAACTCTATTAAATATTTTTACAATTGGAGCTAAAGCTCGTTTAAATGATAATGAATTACCATTACTTCCTCATAAACTGCATTTACAAGTAAGAAGTTCACAAGGTTTTTCGATTTGTTCTAACCCAAAATGTCCTGATTCTAAAATAGAAGGTATTGGCAAAATTCATCATGGTACTTTTTACAACTGCACAACATGTAAAAGTTCCACTCTAAATCTTGTAAGATGTTCTGAATGCAGTGAGCATTTTTTTCATGGCAAATTCAATGATAAAGATACATTGTATTTTGAGAGATTTTTTAAAGATAATACTAAAAGTGAAAATAGTCATATTTTAAGCTTTAAAGAGTCAAGTGAAGCAATTTATATTAGCAAAGGTGGTAAAAAGTGTTCAGAACATGATTACAGCAATAAATTTTATAAACATTCAATATGTCCTGTATGTTCAAATGATGAATTTTATGGTTTAGGTATAAGTGATCAATTTTTAATCCCCTTAGTAGCCGAAACTATGCTTGTTAACATGCCTGAAATAGATAAAGAGATAAATGTATTTTTACCAGCTCGTGGAAGAAGACTTTTAACTTTTTCAGATAGCAGGAGCGAAGCTGCTAGACTTGGACCACTTTTAACAATGCAACATGAGACCCAATTGTTTAGAAGAATATTGGCAGAAACTATACAAGATAATATTTCAAAAAATCAAGATAGTGAATTAAAAGAATATTATCAAAATGAAATTAGAGAAAATGAACTAAAATTGTCAACTACAAAAAATAAAATGATAAAACAAAGGCTTATAGATAAAATAGATGAGGCAAAAAATGAGTTATTAAAAATGGGGAATGGAATTCCTATCTCTGATTTAGTTAGATATGTCGAAAAACATCAATTAATTGGAGAGTTTTTCGATAGAGAAAAAATGAAAGAACAACTACCTGAAGAAAGGGCTCAATTATCATATGAAAAAAATTTAGAATCAATAAAAAAGACTATATATAAAAAAATTGTAGAAAATTTAACAGATGAAAATTGAGAAATTAATGAAAAAAAAGTTGAACAAGCTAAAGGTGACAAAGACCCACTTTTTAACCAATTAAAAGATGCTTTAGCTAAATCTCAAGCTGATTATGAAAATTTTAAAAGAAGGACTGCTAGAGATAAAGATGAAATGGTATTTTTTATAAAATCTAAAGTTATTAATCCTATTTTAAAAAGATTAGATGATATTGAAAGAATAATTAAAAATACTGCAGAAGGAGAAAAAGAAAGTCCTATT
>JALUMP010000089.1 GCA_027039745.1 Candidatus Parcubacteria bacterium | reverse complement strand
GTTCTTGGTTTGTCTTTTTTCTTTTGTCTCTTCTGAAAATATTTTTTATTTTTTTTATCATTATTTTACTTTTTTTCTTAGCATGTTCCATCTCGATAGTTTTACTAGCATTTTCAGAAAGCTTTGCGTTTAAGAGGATACTATAAAGAAAAGTTTGAATATATTTAGTTAAGAGATTGTTAAAAATTATTTTTTTTGGTGAAGCAAAAATAGGGAAACCAAGTTTTTCTTTTTTTATATTTTCTAAATTATTTTTTTGTATAGAAAAATCAAAAGGGAGAAGTTGTTTTATTATTATTTCTTGGGATGATAACGATTTAGAACATGCATACAGAATATCTATTTTTTTGATTTTGTTTTCTTTAAATTTTTCGATAACTTTATGGTTTAGAAGAGTAATATTTTCTTTTAAAGAAAATTCTTTTGAAAAAGTAAAAAACAATTGAGTTTTTATTTTTTCTTCTTGCGTTTTTTCAAATCCTTTTTTCCCTACAATCAGTATATTTTGATAATTATTTTTTATTGTATTGGTTTTGTCTATAATCTTTTGTCATAATGGGCCAACTAATCCTTTTTCTCCTGTTATTACTAATAATATTTTTTGACCTTCTTTTTTTTCATTAAGAAAAAAATTTTCTTTATTTGTGTAAAAAAAAGATAGTCTATTTAATAATAGTAAAATTTGGTTGGTGTAGAAATCTAAGTGGTTTATTTTTTTTTTAATTATTTTTACTTGAGAAGCTGATATTTTTTCTAAACTTTTTAAGGTATTTGAGACTTCTAATATTCCATTTATTTTTTTTTTAAATTCAGAATAGTGTTTCATTTTATTGGTTAATTATAGGAGATTAAAAATTCTTCTTTAAAATCTGTAACTAGTTCTTGTATCTTTTTTTCAATTTTTTTATTAAAAGTTACAGTTTCTATTTTTTCTAATAATTCAAAATATCTATTTCTAATAAGTTCTAAAAATAATTTTTCAAAATGTGGTCAATGTTCTTTTTTTAAGTCATCAAAAAAACCTTTTTCAAGGGTATAAAACAAAACGACTTGTTCCGGTCATGATATTTTTACTCCCAAATCTTGTTTTAAAAGCTCTAGGATGAGTTCTCCATGGTGAACCTTTTTTAAAGTATTTTTATTGATAGTTGTTTCTAATTTTAGTAGGTTTTGCAACTCTTTGTGTTGGGCTAATGTTAGGCGTATGTTTCCAACAACATTTTTGAGAATTTTTGGTTGAACAGCAGAGCCGAGGCGTGAAACAGAAAGACCTATATTTACGGCTGGCAAAAAACCTTTTTGAAATAAATCATTTTCTAAATATATTTGTCCATCTGTAATAGATATAATATTTGTAGGGATAAAAGCTGTTATATCTCCCTCTTGAGTTTCAATAATAGGCAGGGCAGACAAAGATCCTCCTCCTTTTTTATCTGATAATTGTGCTGGTTTTTCTAAAAGTTTTGCGTGGAGAGAGAAGATGTCTCCTGGGTAAGCTTCTCTACCTGGTATTCTATCTAGTAAAAGTGAAAAATCTCGATATGTTTTTGCATGTTTTGTAAGGTCATCATATATTATTAATGCATCTTTTTTATTATCTCTGAAATACTCTCCAATAGCAGAACCTATAAATGGAGCTAAATAGATTTCAGCAAAAGAACTATCTGCCTCAACCGCAACAACTGTAGTGTGTAAAAAACTATTATTTTTTTCAAATAGGGCGATGGCTTCTTTGATTTTTTGTGATTTTTGAGCAATTAAAACATAAATACAGTAAATAGGTTTTTTGATATTTTTTTGATTTATTACAATATTGGTTGCGATTGAACTTTTACCAAGTTTTCTGTCCCCAATAATTAGCTCTCTTTGCCCACGTCCTAACGGAAGGTTGGTATCTATTATTTTTATGCCAGTGCTTAAAGGTCTTGTGATTGGTTTACGATCGTTTACTGCTGGGGCGTTTGAGAAAACAGAATAATATTCTCCTTTTAAATCGTTAAATCCATCTTTTGGTTTTCCAAAACCATCAATTATTCTTCCTGTAATATCATCTGATATTTTTATAGAAAATTTTTTATTACTTTTGTAAAGATGTTCATTGACATTAAAAGATTCATCAAATAAAACAGCTTCTATTGTATCTTTATCAAAACCTATAACTAGAGCAATTTGTTTGTTGTTTTGATTTAATAAAACTTCATGTAAAAAAACTTTTTTAAGACCAACTATTTTTATAACTCCAGAAAAAGAAGAAATTATTTTTCCTTTATTCTTTTTATC
>JALUMP010000088.1 GCA_027039745.1 Candidatus Parcubacteria bacterium | reverse complement strand
TGCAATTCTCGGTGCGAGAGGTGCGGGAAAAACAAGCCTGTTACTGTAAATAAAAAAAGAGAACAATATATTATCTTTTAGTGACATTACAAATATTGCTATGGATATAATGAAAAACAAAGAATTGGATTATTTAAGATTTAGATTAGACTCAAAAGTTAAGCATTTATTGATTGATGAATTTCAAGACACATCTTGGACTCAGTTTGAAATTCTAAAACCTCTTATTGATGAAATAGTATTAAACAGAGGTAATGATTTTAAAAGCTTTTTTATAGTAGGGGATATAAAGCAATCAATATATAGATTTAGAGGAGGTAATTCACTTTTATTTAAAAAAGTTGTAAAAGATTATAGTTTAGAAGAAGAATTTTTAAATGTAAATTTCAGAAGCTCAAAAGAAGTTGTAAATTTTGTTGATAATGTTTTTTCTCTTGAATATTCAGGGTATACGAAACAAGAACATGTAAAGAAATGTAATGGAAAAATAGAAATAATAGAAGATGAAGACACTTTACTGGATGAAAGAATTATTGAAGACATTTTTAAAAAAGAAAAAAATGGAATAAATTTATCTGAAGTTGTAATTTTAACATCTACTAACAATGAAGCTTTAAAATTAAAAGAAAAAGTAAAAGAAGAATATCCAACATTAAACATAATAACGGACAGTTCATCTAAAATTATAGAATCAAAAAAAGTAAAAGCAATTTTAAGTCTTGCAAAATATTTTGTAACAAGAGAGGATTATTATATTCATAATTTTTTTGGGATCTTAAATATAAAGGAATATGATGTAAAATCTGTAGGGCAAAAAATTATTTCAATGAAATATCTTGCTGATAGTCCAGCATTATTTCTTAAAAACATACTTCAAACATTTGATTTTTTTGATGGAGATTTGAATTTTCTAAAAATAATAGAAATTGCGAATAAATTTGATTCAATAGAATTTTTTCTTGCTGAATTAAATTCATTAGAAGAGACAATAGTTAATGCGGAAAAAGTGGAAGGATTGCGAATAATAACAATGCATAAATCAAAAGGATTAGAGTTCAGCCATGTAATCATATATGATAGAAAGAAAACAAAAATGAGTAAAAGAGGTTTAATCCTCGAATTTGACGAAAATGTAGAAGTTAAAAAAGTTTGGAAAGATTTTAAGAATAGAGAACAAGTTGATTTTACTTTTAGTTTAGTTAAAGAAAAAGAACGAACAAAAATAAGAGAAGATTTAATAAATACATTATATGTAGCAGCAACAAGAGGAGTTGAGAGTCTGACTGTAATTAAAGCAGATATCGGTTCTAAATTTGGAGAGCTAACTTATTTTCAGTAGTGAACCTCTCCGTTCCATATGAATAATATGTTATGCTTATTTAAATACAAAACTAAGAGAATAGGTAAATAATAGTAATTTTCTTGCTGCTAAATTAAAAGTTTCCATTCTATTAAGAAAAGAATAGTAAAATTCAACATTAAAGGATAAAAAATGCACCTATGGATAATATTTAGTATAATAGCAATTCTTTTTTCATTTTTCATTATTGTTGGAATAAAATTTTTAACCAGAGAAAAAGTTAAAATTGAGACGGTAAACAAAAGATGTGAATCTAACGGTAAAGAATGCTATGTATATTTTGGAAGAATTGTAAAATCTAAAATTAACAAAACTGTTTCTTTTAAAACAGATGAAAAAAAGTATAATAAAGACGATATTGTTTATGTTTAATAGTTCTTTATTTTTTAAATATATTTAAAAACTGATCATCTTTTTTTATTTCTTTTATGGTTCTTGTAATAACCTGTCTTACCGAACCAGTAAGATTAGCTAATTCTTGGTGTGTAAAATTTGAAATCAATGATTTTAATTCTCCATTTTTAACATAAGAATATTTTTTGAAAAGTTTTAATAGTCTTGTTGAAATATTATCAAATGAAAATGAAAGAGTAAGATCTTCTAGTGATTTAATATTATTAGCAATATAATGAAAAAATGATTTTTTGAATTTTTCATTCGAAGACAATAATAAGTCAAGTTGATTTAATTTAATTTGAATGGTTGTTAGATCTTCTAATACCGTAGTTATATATGCATCTTGATTTTCATCCAAGTATGATAATATATCAAACATATCACCAGTTGACAAGATATAAAGAATTTGCTCTTTCCCAGTGTTGAAATCAATTTGAGAAACTTTTAATTTACCAGATAGAATGAAATAAAAATATTTGTTAGTTTTTCCTTCAAAAAAAGCATCACTCCCTTTTTTAAATATAACTTTTTTATTACTAGAAACAGTATCTAAATTAGAAGAAATTATATTCATATTAGAATCTTTTATTTATATTATTAAGAAGTTTTTCAATTAGTTTGGGAGGAACACCTTCTCCTATCACCTTTCTAATTAGAAGTTCAGATGCCCATGTGGGTGGAGTCCAATCATCAGGTAATCCAGTTAGAATAAAAATTTCCTTCAATGTAAGAACTCTTGCATCTGAATATGTTCCATCTTCTTTTATTCTGCCAGGATGTACATTGTTTTGAGATGATATAGAACCATTTGCCATAGTAATGGTCGGTGCAGGTTTATCCCAACTCATTCTTTTATAAGATGTAGCAAAACCAGATATTTTAATTCCATTTTCTTTTTGAGGATAAAAAACTTGATTATCAAAAGCACTCTTGCCACTAGGAGTATGTTTCATCCAAAGAATATGTCTTTGATTATGTACTTTTGCGGAATGAAAAGGAATAGGAGAAGTTTCTCCACTTTCAAGAGGAGGCAAATAAGATATTGCTTCTTCTAATGAAATAAGCTTTTCTTTTTGTGGAGGAAACCAGAACCCTCTTTTTGAAATAAGAAAAATAGCTCTTTTTCTATTTTGAGGAGTACCATAGTCAGCAGCATTTAATATATATGGGTTAATCGTATATCCAAAAGGTTCTAATTTGTCTTTAATGTAATCAACTATTTTAATTTTTTCATTTTGATCTAATATATATGTTTTTAATACTCCGACAACATTTTCAATTAATACATATTCTGGCTGGAGATCGATTACGGCCTTGATAGCTTGTTTGATAAGTAAATTTCTTGGATCATCTTCTTTCATTTTTCCTGCAATACTCATTCCTTGACAGGGTGGAGTCGCTATTATAAAATTACATTTTTTTTTAATAGCCAACTCTAAAACTTCTTCATAAATTACAGGGTCAGTAATATCACCTTGTACCATTGTACTATTGGGATACATTTCTTGATAAAATTTTGCTCTCTCTTGTAACAATTCATTGGCAACTAAAATTTCCAAATTAGTATTATCTAATCTTGCTTCTGCAATACCAGCATTTGCGAATAGAGATAAACCTCTTAATGAGTTGTTTTCACTATATGTATCTTGCATTATTACTTCCTTTTTTTTTGTAATATATTATAGCGTAATTTATCTTTATTTTAGATAAAAGAATTGTTTAAATTAAAATAAAGTCAAGACTGCTTTTAGTATATTTTTCATTTCTTTTATCTTAACATTTTTATATAAAATTTATTTAGTTTTTATCTAAGTTTTGGTATAATATTATAAAGAAAGAAAGGAAGAAGTTAATATGGGTGTAAAGATTTTAAATAATTTATGTATTTGTTGTTCAAATTGTATTGATGAGTGTCCAGTAGAAGCAATAGTTGATGATATGGACAATCCAGTTTCAAATGAGGCATATTATGTTTATGAAGATAAATGTGTAGAATGTGTCGGTTATAATAGTAAACCTGCTTGTGCGATGGCTTGCCCATCAAACGGTTGTATTGTTTGGAATGAAGAAGGGGTTCATCCCAAAAGAAAAAAAAATGAACAAGTTATAGGATAAAAAGTGAAGAAAAATATAAAAGTAGAAATTTTCTTTTCGAATATGAAAAAAGTTCTATATATAAAATAGATTTTATAAAAGGAGATATGGTTGAATTAATGAATAATGAAGAAATAGCACAAGAAAATTTCCCAATTTTATTTCCGTTTTAAAGAACTAAATTTCTTGCTGCAATATAAAACTCTTTTCATTATGAAGCAGCTTCAGTCTGGGACAAGACTATAAATAATCAAACGCTCTAGGTTGTATATAAAAGAATAATCCTGTTCTAATATTTTACAACTCAATCTTTTGAAGCTCAATTGTCTTTAGCGGTTTGACAGTTCATGCTCCTATTATCTTATCATATACATATAAATTGGCTTTATATCGAAGAAAGTTTTTTAATTCAGAATACGAAGTTGAGTAATTGTATTTACTTTCATTAAATTTTAAAATACATTCAATTGCCATAGCTATTCCTGCTGATCTACTTATACCAGCATCACAATTGATAGCAAATTTTCTATTTTTGTTTTTTAAAATAAATTCTTTTATTTTTTTTGCAACTTCATTAGAAATAGGTTTAACACTACCAGTAATACTTTCTCCAATATCAAGACTTATGTCATAAAAGGCAATAGATAACTGATCATAAAAATATGAATTCAGATCTAATGGTTTTTGACCAGGAGTATAAATGTTTATAAACACTGCACTTTTGTCAAAACTTTCATAATTCTCTTGTATCTCTTGCCTACTGACAACACATTCCAGGATATCACTTTGGACAGTGAAAATTTCATTTGTTGATTTTTTGTTCCTTCGATTTAATAATTGGATATCTACTTCATTAAGTAAAACTATGTCTTCATTAAATAAATTTTTAAAAGCAAATTTTTCTTTATATGGTCTAAGATATTGTAAATATAAAGGTTCTTCATCAAGGAAAATAGTATATTTTTGATTTTGAATTAATTTGTCTCTCATAATAAACCTTTTTGTATAAACAAATTATACCACATTTATTCAATAAAAGCAAGTTATTACACTATAATAAAGAAGAGTTTATTGAATTTAAAATAAAGAGTAATCTGTCTTTTACTTATTGAAGTAAAAATTTTAAAGATAGTAACAATAAACAGGAGAAAAAAATGAAAGATGTAACATTAAAAGAAGTTGAGGAAAACCCAGGTGATTATAAATTGTGTTGTAAATGTGCTGCGATAAACAGTATAGACAATAAAAAATGCACAAATGATGATTGTAATCATAGTGGGTTTGATTGTGACAAGAGTAAGGTTAAAGAAATTGCACAAATTGCTATCGAGTGTGAGATGACAAAAGGAAAGAGTGAAGAAGAGGCAGAAAGTGTCCTAATAACTGTGTCAGAAACATCTTTTTTTGATGAATTTTCAGAAAAAATAGATAAAATTAAAATTATCAAAACAGCCTATATGCCACCACTTTCAGCTAGAAGTAAAGAAGAAATAGGTGAATCAGTAAAACTGAGTATGTTTAACAGTTACGAATTAACTGGACAATATTCAATAGAAAGTGCTGCTGATGAAGTTACAGATGCTAGTGATAAAAATTTATTACTAGCATTAAAAGAAAGAGATATTAATTATATAGAAATATAATTTTTATTTAAAATCTCCAACAATATATTTTGTAGGTCTTAGTTACCTACAAAAATATTCTTTAAAAGAATTAATAATTAGAAATGAAATAATAAATGATAAGTACCGTAAATGATTTGCTTTTACGGTTCAAGATCTCATAAAAATAAATTAAAGGATGGCAGGACTAAAGTCAAGCAGTATAAATAAGAATAAAAAATAAAATTTTATATTTATAATAAAATTCAACCATTTATTACACTTCTTTTTTGAAGCAGTAAAAAATTAAATAATGGTAAGAGGAGAACAAAATGAATATTTCAAAAGAACAACTTATAGAAATTCTCGATCAGTATGGATGGGGAGTTCAAGAAGATAAAAATGGTGATTGTTTTGTAGAAATCACTGATTTAAATGGTGATAGAGTGGTAAAGTATGTTGACACAACCACAAAATCAGTAGCTAAATTTTTTGACTATGTTACTGAAATTAATACAAAGCGTTGGGAAGGGAATAAAGAAAATAAAAAAAACACAATGAAAGTTTTTAATGTGTATGCAACAGATTCCCAAGAATCTGTTTTGTCAGTTTCTGATTCTGGTACTTTTTCTACAATTGAATTAGCTCGTAAAAAGGTTAAATCTTTATTAGATAAGAATGCACCAAAAGTTATAATTCAAGCAACTATTGTAGATGAAGATAATTCAGTCATAAAGTTTGAAGTATATGATTTTAAAAATGGATTGGAATGCAAAGCAGAAAATTCAGATGCAAAACTAGGGTTTTTAAATAAGACTGAAAGATTTGTTGATTTTTTAAATATTACTTATATAGGCAAGAATGTTGATTTTAATGGAAATAATGATTTTCTTTCATTTTATGGGAGAATTGATTCTTTCAGTGTTGATACAGATTCAAATATCTATGTAACACTTATTGATCAAGAAGGTGAGTCTTTTGATGTCTCCATAAAAGATATTGACTTACCTACAATTGACAAAGAAGAAGATCTTATGATTGTTAAAATTAGATTTGATTCTTTTTCGGAAGATGAAGCACAAGAAGCATATATTTTTCATAGAGATAGATGTAGCTTTGGTGCAAGTAATATGACAAAAGGTTCTGGAGGTGTAACGCAAAATGGTAATGAGATTGCAATATTGCCTTCACGCGTGAATTGTAGCAACTCTCCTGAGGAAATTGGTTATTACTTGCGAGTGAGTGGTTTATGGCAAAAGACAACAAAAGAAGCTTTTGACAATGCCAAAGATGGATGTCTTGAAAGAGTTAGAATCAATATGGAATATTGGGATGAAAGCATTGAATTGTTGAATTCTGATATTGAAATAGCAGATGCTATTAAAGAAGTTGAAGAATATTTAAAAGAGGCACCAGACAAAGAGATTGATGACTCAATTAAAAATTCAATATTTCTTGTTGGAGACCCAGTGAAGTGGGGAGATAGAAAAGAAAACTACACTATAAAAACAGTATTCTTTGATAACGGGTTAAGATATAGCTTGTTAAATAAAGATGGTGTTGAATGTGGTTGCAGAGTTTGTGCAAATGAATTAGCTTTTAGTGATCTGTGCACTTCTTTTCAAATGAGAGGGATAGCAATTGAGCACAATGAAAGTGCTTTATATGTGAAAAAAACTTCTATTACTGAGAAAATGATTCAACATTATCAATTTTTCGATAATATTGTAACCTTCACTTTTATTGATGGTATAACTTGGTATCATTTACCTTTTGCTTATAATGACTTCTGGGAGAAAAAAATTGTTAAATATTAGTCACACACTTTAGTGTGACTAATTATCTTTTTAAGGATGGTTATTTTTGTCTTACAAATCTTTTTAAGGGTAGACAACAGCACCCTCTAAAAATATGCAAACCTGATCATTTGAAGCAGAAAGATTTACCAAAAAACTTACAAAGAAAGCCCCTAGATTTATCTATGGGGAGATTTCAGAAAGAGTATATAGATCTGAATTCTTTTAAATATTCTTCATCTAAAGAAATGACATTAAAAGTGTCATCTAGTACAAAAAGTGGATTATGAGAGATAATCCATATTTGAATATTTTTTAAATCTTTAACAATATTTTTAAATTTATTTAATTCAACTGCATCCATTGATAATTCTGGTTCATCGAGGAAGATAATACGATTTTCTTTTGAAGCCAGTACCTCAAAATCTAAAAGCAATTCTTTTGTTTCTTGCCCACTGCTGAGATTGATTCTTTTAAGTCCTTCTATTAGAGAATAGTTATATTGCTCTTGATCAAATGGATTTGCATTGTTTAAAAGCGATCTTCCATTAATTTCATGAGGAGATAAAAAATACATTTCAGAAGGGTTGTTTTTGAAATCTTCTGTAAAGGTAATATCTAATCCTTTTACTTCTTTTTCAAAAAGAGTAGTTTTTATACTATTGAATATGGTGCTCTTTCCAAATCCATTAGGTGCAACGATAACATTTAGTTGTTTGCCATCTATTTCAATTGGAAGTTGTTTCACTCTATCTTTCATGTCAAAGTTTTTTGAAATTTCTATCTTGGTAATCATTTTATTCCTTCTCCTTTTTCTTAATTTGATTGTTTTTAGTGTCAAGAACATTTTCACATTAAATACTTTTCATCTATCCTTAATAAATGTTACTTGATATGATGTTTTTTATAGAAATGGTAGAAATAGATATAAAAAACAGCAAAAAAACTATAAAAAATACAATCATATGCAACGGATGTTCATTTTTTTTATTGTTAATCCTTTAATTAATTTAATAATTATATCATATTTATTAAAAATATGCAAGGCTTTTTAACTCTTTTTATAAATTAGTTTTGATTGTTTTTAGTACCAAGAATATTTTTTCTACATTTACTTATGTAAAATACTTTTTGCCTATTCTTAGCAGAAAGTATTATTGTTTAGAACTGAAACCATTGAATTTCTGTTTAGAATTATTAAATTTTTTTTCTCAACATAGAAATACGATGAGAAAGAATTTCTTTTTCATTTTCTATTTTTGTATTTTTAAGATCACAAAGGGATATATTACTGTCGACAGCTATAGGAAAGAAAATAGTCCCATTATTAAATAATTGAATAGTCTTTTCTTTCATTCCTTTTTTTACAGTTTTACATGAGATTACTTCATTTAATAATTTTTCTTTTACTTCCGAAGTGATTAAATTTTTTGTTCTAATAATCATATTCATTTTTGGAGTAATGAAAGCAGAGACTTGGGATAAAGCACCGAATAAGATATCTAGCATCTCTGTTTTTTGAGCTTCGATCATATCTAACAACTCATCAACATGTATATATTTTATTTTGAAATTAGAACCTTCAAAATCATTAACAGAAATATTTGTTAGTTTTGTTCCAGTGAATTTGAGATAGTAAGTCAAAACTTCTTGCTTATCTCCTGCGTAAATAGAAACCATTTCATTAAATAATTGTTTATTGTCATATAAAGAATCACCAATAGCTCCTATATATATAATATCAATATTGTCAAAAATTTCTTGGGACATGTCTACAAG
>JALUMP010000087.1 GCA_027039745.1 Candidatus Parcubacteria bacterium | reverse complement strand
ATATAAAGATAGTGGGAAAGGCTTAATTGATGAATATAAAAAAAATCCATATAAAATTTTTAATTTAGGAGAAACATCAAAAAGAGACAATACAGGTAAAGAAATAGGTTCAGGTATGGGAATGTGGCTTGTAAAATCAATAGTTGAGGAATATGATGGCAGAATCAGCTTTTTGAAAAACTATAAAGGATTTGGGATTATTATTAAAATAAAGAAACAAAGATATTAAGAGGTATTAATCATGGATAAAATTAAATTTAAACTGGGAATTATTGATGAATATCAAGATGATATTGATGATTTTAAAATCTTTTTTGAGAATGATTTTGAAATTGTTGAAATAGAATTAAAAGACACTGTCGAAGATATAGTCAATGAAATAGTACAGGCTAAATTAGATGCTGTTGCAATTGATTATAAACTAACAGAACACAACTCCAAAATGCAATTTAATGGTAATGAAATATTTAATTATATTGAAAATAAATTATACAAATTTCCTGCATTTATACTTACCAACTATGTTCCTGATGCATCTCAAAGTGATATATCTGATGAGTTTAAAATTATATCTAAACGCTGGTTAAAAACCGGTTCGGAAGAAGGAAATGAATTAATTGAAAAAATTAAAAATGCTATTATAAAATATAAACAATTAATTCAGATTTCGGAAGAAGAATTAATTTCTTTAATGAAGAAAAAAGCTGAAAGCAATCTCTCTGCAAAAGAGGAAGAATGTTTAATAGAAATTGATAATTTTTTAGAATCTGTGATTGATAAGGAAAATGCTGTTCCAAGTCAACTAAAAAAGCAAAAAAATGAACTTGCAAAACTTATCGAATTGGCTGAAAATATATTGAAAAACGAGGAAGATAAATAAATATTATGAAACATCCATTTAGAGATAAAACTCCATCAAGGCGAATTGATATTCCTAAAAGAAATAATTACCAGCATTATAAAGATGAACTTCGAAAAGATTTTAATGGTCGTTGTGGCTATTGCAATGACTCAGAAGGATTAAGAAACACATTTTATGAAATAGACCATTTTATTCCTAAAACTTTATTAAATATAAATGAGTATTCAAATTACGAAAATCTGGTTTTCGCTTGCAGATATTGCAATAATTCAAAAAGAGATAAATGGCCAACTAATGACAGAAATAAAACTAATAATGGTCGAGAAGGTTTTATTGATCCCTGTTCAAAAGAATATGACGAGCTTTTTGAAAGAAATGCGGTTGGAGAAATTATCCCTAAGACTGATTTAGGTAAATGGATATACAGTGAATTAAAACTTTATTTATATAGACATTCCTTACTATGGCAAATTGATAGAATTGGAAAAATTCTAAAAAAATTCAGAGAGTATAACCTTCACCAAAAGGATGAAACAAAAGATTTATTTATAAAAATGTCTTGTTATTTCCAAGATTATGTTGACTTATTAAGGGAAGAAAATGCTGGATAAAAAGCAGAAAGGAGCATATTATACACCAAAGGTAGTCTCTGATTTTATGATCAGGTACTTATTAGATGTTATTAATAAGAATAAAATTGAAATATTAGAACCAAGTGTAGGTGACGGTGTTTTTATAGAAAGTCTGTTAGAATATCTTCCAAAGAAACGTTTTAATAAAGTAAACATTACTCTTATTGAAATTGAAGAGGCAGAATTAAAAAAAGCAGAAGAAAAAATACACAATAAAAATATTAATTATAAAATAGTTCTTGGTGATTTTTTAAAATTTAAGACTGCAAAAAAATTTTCTTTGATAATTGGGAACCCCCCATATATTAAAAAGAGTTTATTGAATGACGAGCAACAAACATTAGCAAAAAAAATCCATCAAGAATTAGGCTTATCAAAAAGAGAAATAAATAATATTTGGACTGCTTTTGTTATTAAAAGTACTTCATACTTAACAGATGATGGCGTTTTATCTTTTGTTTTACCTGCAGACTTTCTTCAAGTTAAATATTCGGAAGAAATTAGATTGTTACTTGAAAATATATTTGACAGATTAGATGTATTTATTATTGATAATACTTTATTCCCTGAAATAGACCAGCGTGTTGTTTTGTTGTTTGCATATAAAAAAAATAACAAAAAAGGTGTTTATTTTTACAAGATACAAGATATTAACAATAATTTGTATAATGAAATTTCTTCAAATGGATTAACTATTTCAAATTTAAAATGGAATCATTATTTGTTAGAAACAAATGAGATTCAACTATTAAACAAAATATATTCTGAATTACCTAAAATAAATGACTTTGTAACTTCAAATA
>JALUMP010000086.1 GCA_027039745.1 Candidatus Parcubacteria bacterium | reverse complement strand
AGATTTTGTAGATTTCATAAAAATTCTTTCTCCTTATGCTCCACACATTGCAGATGAGTTATATGAACAACTTGGTTTTTCTGGTTTTTTGTTAAAACAAAATTGACCTTCATTTAAAGATGAGTTGCTTCAAGAAGACATAATTTTAATGGCAGTCCAGGTGAATGGTAAAAAAAGAGGCGATATCGAAATTTCTCCAAATGCTTCAGAAGATGAGGTAATTGAAAAAGCAAAAGAGAATAAAGATATTGCAAAATGACTTGATGGTGGAATTAAAAAAGTAGTTTATATACCAGGACGTATCCTTAATTTTGTAGTTTAAAATGAAAAAACAACAAATAATATTTATCCGAGGGGGAGAGACTTTTGCTAATTATGAGGATTATATAAAAACATTAAAAAGTTGAGAGTTTGACCCATACAAAGAACGACAAAAAAGATGACAAGTGGAACTACCTGAAATATTGGGAGATAGTTTTGATTTTATTACTCCGACTATGCCAAGTAAATACAATGCAAAATATAGAGAATGAAAAATCTGATTTGATAAAGTTGTGCCTTTTTTACAACAAGATGTGATTTTGATTGGACACTCGCTAGGAACTATTTTTCTTATAAAATATTTATCGGAAAATAATTTAAAAATTAAAGTTAAAGCTCTATTATTAGTTGCTCCTGTTTTTGATGGTTTTGATGAAAATGGTAGAGAAATATATTCAATGGCCGATTTTGTTTTAAATGAAGGTAAATTAAAAAATGTAGAGAAACAAGCTTCTAAAATAATAATTTATCATTCTAAAGATGACTTTGTGGTGCCATTTTTTCAGGCAGAAAAATATGCAAAAATTTTTAAAGACGCAGAATTTAATATTTTTGAAGATAGAAATCATTTTTTACAAGAGCAATTTCCAGAGATAGTAAAGGATATTCAGGACTTGCGATAAAAGCTATCTCTTGAAAAATATAGTAATCATAGTATTATATATAAACTATACTACATGGAATACTTAATTATTATCATATTAATTTTTTTTTCAGCTTTATTTTCTGGGTTAACTATTGGGTTTTTAGGACTTGATAAAACAGAATTAGAGAGAAAGAAAAAAATAGGAGACAAGAGAGCTTCAAAAATTTCACAAGTAAGAAAAAACGGCAATCTTCTTTTGGTGGTTTTACTGTTAGGTAACGTAATTGTAAATTCTGTTTTAGCTGTTTTTTTAGGTGATAAATTCTCCGGTATTATTGCAGTTTTAATTTCAACTGGATTAATTGTTGTTTTTGGGGAGATTGTTCCCCAAGCTATTTTTTATAGGCACGCCCTTTCTATTGGCTATTATTTTGTTCCACTGGTAAAGTTTTTTACTTTTATTTTTTATCCTATTGCGTGACCAATCGCAAAACTTTTAGATAAGATTTTAGGAAAAGAAGAAGACACTATTTGATCAAAAAAAGAAATTAAAGAAATTATTAAATATCATGAGGATTCTCAAGATTCTGATTTGGATCAAGATGAAGAGGACATATTATTAGGGGCTTTATCTTTTTCAGAGAAAAAAGTAAAAAAAATAATGACACCAAAAAATGTTGTTTTTACAGTTGAAGAAAATGCATTTTTAGATAATGAATTATTAGCAAAGATAAAAAAAACTGGCTTTACTCGTGTGCCAGTTTTTAGAGAAAGAGAAGACAATATTGTTGGGGTTTTAAATATTAAATCTCTTATTAACTTACAGGAAGGGAGAAAAGTATATGATATTTATGATAGACACAAAATTTCAGAAGTTTTAGAAGATGACAAATTAGATGATTTATTGAATTCATTTATTCGAAAAAAATCTCATATTGCTTTTGTTAAAAATATCCATGGAACGTTTTTAGGGATTGTCACTATGGAAGATGTTATAGAAGAGATTATCTCTAAAGAAATTGTTGATGAAACAGATCAATACGAGGACATGAGAGAAGTTTCTAGAAAATTAAACTAAAATGAATTTTTTAAAATTTATAAAAAATATTTTTGTTAAAAAAGAGGTTAATTTTTTCCCTCCTGTATACAAAGAAGATGGGAAGAAAACAAAAATCATAGTGGCTTTATCTGGGGGAGTTGACTCTTCTGTAGTTTTAGCAATGCTAAAAGAAAAAGGTTATAGCCTTAAAGGCATATATTTTAAAACTTATAAGCCAGACGGAGATAAAACATATTGTAAAAAAGAGGGAACGGACGCAAAAAAAATCTGTAAAAGTTTAAATGTCCCTTTTGAAGCTTTTGATTTGCAAAAAGAATACAAGGAGTTTGTTTTTGACTATATGATAGGTGAGTATAAAAAAGGTAAAACTCCAAATC
>JALUMP010000085.1 GCA_027039745.1 Candidatus Parcubacteria bacterium | reverse complement strand
GTGTAAAATGGCCAAAGGTATAAAAAACACAAAGAGAAAGAGATACTTTAAGATAATTGCTCCAAAAATACTGGATAATGTCTTAATTGGTAAGAGTTTTCTTTATGAGGTGTCTGACCTCAAAGGAAAGAGCGTAAAGGTCAATCTAATGTCTCTTACTAGAAAGATGGAGAATCAAAACATAAATGTCAAATTTAAGGTCGTTGATATTAATGATAAGAAGGAGGGCGTTACCGAGATTGTCGGATATGAAATCATGCCTTCTGCTGTTAGGAGGATGGTTAGAGTCAACAGGGACAAAATCGATGACTCCTTTGTTTTAAAAACATCTGACGGTGTTGCTGTTAGAATAAAACCGCTTGTTATTACTCAGTTCAACACCTCAAGCAGTAAGAGAACCTCAATATTAAAGGCAGTGAGATACTATCTCTTTAATGAGGTCAAGAAACTCACCTATGAGGAATTAGCATCAAAGATAATCACAAAGAGGTTGCAGTCAGAAATAAAAGATCTCGTAAGTAAGATATACCCCGTTAGAGTTGTTGATATAAGGGTGTTCCAAAAAGAGAACCGTAAGAAAGTAAAGCTTCTCACAGAGGATGACTTTAAGGGCATTGCAGAAGAAATAGAACTTTTAAAAAATCATAAAGATATTTTAGAATTTTATATTAATCAAAATAAAGAACTAAAAGAAGAATTATCTTTTGATAATTCTTTGGGTAGTAAAAAAATTTTTATAGATCTTGCTAATCAAAGTAATATATATTCAGATTCGTTTGTTGTTTTAAATAATGATTTTTTAAATAAGTTATCAGTCGGTGATTTAGTTTTTTCACAATATAATTTATTAGTAGGTAAAATTACCAAAAAAACTGATAAAAATGTAGAGATATCATTATTTAGTAAAAATAATTTCAAGCAAAAATTATTATTAAAGACTAATAGTGATTTTAAATTACCAGTCGAGGCAGTTGGTGTAGGTGGCGGTGTTATTAAAGTGGTAGTTCCAAGGCAGATAGATTTTTCCTCTGATGATATTTTTTTAGAGAGTGTAAATGGTGAATTTATCATTGCAAAAAAGGTTGATGAAGTTTTTAAACCACAGGATGCAGAAAAAATATTATATTTTCAATTAATTACTAACCCTTCTTTAATATCAAAAATAGGTATTTTAACTCAAAATAATAATACCCAAAAATAATTACAATGAATCAGCTTAATATAAATAAAAAAAAAACAGACAAGGCCTTTGTTTTAAATAAAAAAGTTGGGCAGACTCCTCTAGAAGTTTTAAATATTTTTAAAGAGAAAAATAAAGAATATAAAAATGTTAAATTGGCTTATGCAGGCAGGTTAGATCCATTAGCCGAAGGGAGACTTTTGGTTTTATCTGGAGAGTTTTGCAAAAGAAGAGATAAATTTTTAAATTTAGATAAAGAATATGAGTTTGAAATTTTATTAAATTTTAATTCTGATTCTCATGACGTTTTAGGGTTAGCAGAATATGATGAAAATTTTAATATTGAAAAATTTTCAAACAAAAAACTAAATAAAATTCTAGAAAAATTATTAGGTAAACAAAAATTTAAATACCCAGTTTTCTCTTCTAAGGCTGTTTTAGGTAAACCCCTGTTTTTGTGAAAATTGGAAAACAGAATAGAGGAAATTACGATACCAGAAAAAGAAGTTGAAATATTCCATCTATCAAAAATAGAACAAAGAATAGCAACAAAAGAAAAATTAAGAAAAGAAATTTTTGATAAAATAAATTCTATTAAAAAAGTTACAGATAAAAAAAAAGCTTTAGGTAATGATTTTCGTAGAGTAGATATTAGAAGGCAATGAAATAAAATCTTTGATGAAATCACACCGGATAAAAAATTTTTAATTATAAAAATCAAAGCCATAGTTTCTTCGGGAACCTATATGAGAGTCTTGGCAGATAAAATAGCGATAGAGCTTGGAACTTATGGTTTAGCAATATCTATTAAGAGGACAAAAATAGGAGTATATAAGAAATTTTTTAATCGCTTTGGTTTTTGAATAAAAAAATTTTAATATAATGTATAATACTAAAGTATGTTAAGCCATAAGCACATAATTAAAATAGTTACTTTTTTATTTTCTGAAAAATTTATTTTCGGTTTTATTTGATTGAGTATTATATATATGACTATTTTTTCTCTAGCCACTAAACAATGGCATCCTATTCCAGCCCTGTTGTTGTTAAGTGTTTTTTCCGTTGTGCCTACTTTTTTACATAAACACTATTATAGATATATCTCTAAATCAATTTCTTTAGTTAGCATTTTAATTATTTATGCTGCTATCTTTTTAGGTGAAATATTTAATTTTTATGAAATTTTTTGGTGATGAGATATTTTTTTACATGGATCTTCAGCTATAGTATTTGCTCTTATTGCTTTAGGGGTGGTAAAAACTTTTAAAAGTGAAAAAATTGTTCAAACAAAGCCTTTAGTGATGAGTATTTTTGTTTTTTCATTTGCTTTCTCTTTAGGAGCTTTATGAGAAATTGTTGAGTTTAGCATAGATACATTTTTTGGAACCAATATGCAATTGCATAGTCTTTTAGATACAATGACTGATTTAATTGTAGATGCTATCGGAGCTTTGATAGTGGCTTTTGTTGGTTATAGATATCTCAAAAGTAATAAAAAAGATTTAATTTATAGACTTTATAAAATAATAGAAAAAAAGATAGGTTAGTATAAGCTATTGAAAAAAGTTGTGTATATGGTATTATACTAGCCAATATGACACAAAATATACGTATTACAAAAAAAGATGGTAAAAATTCAGTAACTCTTTTGAGAAAATTTACACAAAAAGTAAGAAATTCTGGGTTAGTACCAAAAGTAAAAGCTTTGAGATATCACGCCAGAAAAGCTTCTCCTTTTAAAACAAAGTCAGAAGCGTTGAGGAAGATTGAAAAAACAAAGATCATAGAAAGAGAGAGAAAATTAGGGAAAAGAAAGTAAAATGAAATATTAAAGAATAACCAGAAAGGTTATTTTTTTACTTGAAAAAAATACTTTTTAATCTACTATATAAAAGAGTATGAAAATATACCAACATAAAAATAAGGAAGAGGATAAAGTTTTAAGAAAAATATCTGATGATATTGCTTTTTCTGATATAACATCTAAAGAAATAAAAAAAATAATTGATGGTATGAAAAATTTTTTAACATTACAGCCAGATGGAGTAGCATTGGCTGCTCCACAGGTTGGAAAAAATAAAAGATTAATTGTTTTATCTCAAAAAGTTTTTGATTCTGTTGGTAGAAAGGTTGATGAAAATGATTTAGTTTTTATCAATCCAAAAATTATTAAACATTCTAAAAAAAAAATTATTTCTGAGGAAGGTTGTTTTTCCGTGCGTTGATATTATGGTAACGTAGAAAGATATGCAAAGGTAACAGTAGAGGCTTATAATAAAGTTGGAGAAAAAAAACAATGGTCTTCTGGTGGTTTTTTGTCACAAGTTTTACAACACGAAATCGATCATTTAGATGGGATACTATTTATTGATAAAACAGACGATATTTGAAAGATGAGCAAAGAAGAAATAGAAGAGATAAAAACTTTACAAAAGAAGTTAAAGAAACAAAAAAAAGTTTAATTATTACAAAATGTTAAAAATATTACATATTAAAACAACTACTTTAAATAAAACAGCTTTTATAATAGCTTTTTTTACTTTTTTATCACAAATTTTAGCTGTTGCTAGAGATAAAATATTAGCCATTAAATTTGGTGCCAGTTTAGATCTTGATATTTATTATGCTGCTTTTCGTATTCCGGATCTTGTTTTTTTAGTCACTGGAACATTGGTTTCTTCTTTTATTTTGATTCCTTTTTTTGAAAAAAAAATAAAAAATAGTTTACATTCACAAAGAGAGTTTACTACAAGAGTATTTTGGTCATTTATGGTTTTTATTTCAGTAGTCTCTCTTGTTATATTTTTTTTAATGCCATTTTTGGCAAAAACTTTTTTTACGGGTTTTAAGGGGGAGGCTTTACAGACTTTTATTACTATGAGCCGAATTTTTTTACTTTCTCCAATTTTTATGGGGTTGTCTAGAATTTTTATGGGGCTTAATCAAACTAAAGATTATTTTTTCCCTACAGTTGTTACTGGAGTATTTTATAATTTATCTATTATTTTATCTTTGATTTTCTTTTTCCCTTATTTTGGTTTTTGGGCTCTTGCTTTTGGGGTTGTCTTGGGTAGTTTTTTACATTTGTTATTACAGGTGCCGTCTATTTTTAAAGAAAAGAATTATCCTCTTAAAAAAATACAATTTTTTTCAAAAAAAGAAATATGAGAGATTTTGAGTATTTCTGTTCCGAGGGCTGGTGCTTTAATTATTTCAGAATTATTATTGATTTTTATTATAGCTTCTTCTACAAATTTAGCTACAGGATCAGTCACTATTTTATTATTTGCTTTAAATATCTTTAAAATGCCTATCAATCTGGTGGCAGTATCTTTTTCGATGGCATCTTTTCCTTCGCTCTCTAGACTTTTTATAGAAGATAAAACAGAAGCGTTTAAACAATCAATTCAAAAAGTGGTTTCGCAAGTTTTATTTTTTGCAAGCCCAATAGCTTTTTTTATTTTATTTTTTTCAGACGCTATGGTGGCTTTTCTGTTAGGTTCTCATAAATTTGCATGACCACAAATTCACACCACAGCACTTATTGCGTCCATACTTTCTTTGGTTATTGTTTGGCAGTCTATATCTATGTTGCTTGTTAGATTTTTTTATACTATGTCAAAGACTTGAGTTGCTTTGTTTGTAAATTTATTTATTTTAACTATCTTTTTAATTGTATTTAAATTGTTAAAGGTATTTGTTGCTCCGTTAAGTATTTTAGATAATATTCAAGATTCTGGATTTTTTACTCAAGATGTGGGTGGTTTGATAATTTTGGTATTAGCTTATGTCATAGCTTTTTCTATTGGAGGAGTTTTTGCTATATTCTTTTTCAAAAAATTTTCCTTTATTCAAAGGTTTAAAATTATTTAGAAAAACTTCAGGAGTATTTATAACAATTTTGATTTCTAGAATTGTGTATCAGTATTTTGCCATTTTTGGAATAAATAGTTTAAAAATTTCTTTTTATAATATAGTTATTGCTATGTTTATTACTTTCTTGTTACTTGTTCTGTGATATGAAATTTCAAATGACGAGAATTATTTTTCATTGAAAGAAAAAATTATTTTTTTTGTAAAAAAAAGAGGATAAGTTTTTGTTTAAAATATTTGGTATGATATTAATACCTGTTATAATAAATTTAAGTTTATGGTAATAAATTTTTTTAAAAAATATATTTTTAATAAAATTACAATAATATTTTTTGTTGTTTTTTCTTCTTTTTTTTCGTTTTTTCTT
Source organism: Candidatus Parcubacteria bacterium (assembly GCA_027039745.1). GTDB lineage: Bacteria > Patescibacteriota > Minisyncoccia > Phycocordibacterales. The sequence goes on along the minus strand of JALUMP010000085.1, from coordinate 3,809 downwards.
TTTAGCCAAGCCAAAGAATATGAATGTAAAGATTATTCCAGTGAAGAAGCTCTTGGGGTAGAAGACTATGATAAAATTATTGCAGCATGTGATGCAGAGATTTTAACCGAAAGAAGTAAACTCGCAGATAAAAAAACAGAGACATCAGGTATAAAAGATGAAATCAATAAACTAGAAAGAAGTATAAGAATTTCTCAGTCATATATTAATAAAAAAATAGCAAAGGCAAATCTGCTTAAACAAGACATTAAAACAAATGAGTCTGATGCAAAAAAATTAGAAGATGACCTAGACCAGATTACACAATCTTTATCAATGTTATTGTTTAAGACAAATATATTAGAAACAAATACTACTATAGAAGCTATGCTGGTTTCGGACTCATTGTCTAATTTTTTTTCTGATACACAAATCACCAGAATTCTTGGTGGGAAGATAGCTAAAAGAATAGAAAAAATAAAAGAAGAAAAAGATACTTTAGAGAGGTTAATGGTAGAGCTTTCTGAGAGAGAGATGTTAGAAAGACAACTTGCAATCGAAAAACAAATCGAAAAAAAGAAAATCAAAAAAAATCAAACATACAAAAATGAGCTTTTTAAAATTTTAAAAAAAGAAGAGGGTAACTTACAAAAAGTCATTGTTGATAAAGAAAAAGTAAGGCAAACCATTTTACAAAGAAAGTTTACTTTAGCTTCAGGTGAGAAAGTTACTTTTGGTGAAGCTTATAATATTATTAAACCTTTTAAAAAGACTTTAGGTATGGACCCAGCTTTTGTTTTAGCTATTTTATTTCAGGAGTCTGGAAGTCGTGGCAAAATTGGTGGAAATATTGGTAGATGTTTTTATAATCAAAAAAATAGTCATGGAAGTAAGAAAAATGGTTATCAGGTTATGTCGGCCTCTCAGAAAAAAAACTTTGTTAAAATAATGAAAGATTTAAATATTAATCCATCAAAGCAAGTTATCTCTTGCCCAATTCCGAGAGATGGAGCGTATGGTGGGGCTATGGGGCCTGCACAATTTATGCCAAATACTTGAATGGCAATAAGAAGCAAAGCGGCAGCTATTTTAGGTAAAAAAGCATCCGATATGTCGCCATTTATAAATGGAGATGCCTTTATTGCTTCTGCTTCATATTTAAAATCTCAATATTATTCTGCTTCTTGTTCTAAATATGCAAAACAATACAAACATATCACGAGTGCTAAAATTTTAAGAGAAAGATGTGCTGCAGCAAGATATTATGCAGGTGGTGGTTGGTTTAAGTTTAGAATGACCTATGGGCAATCTGTGGTCAACAGGGCAAACAGATTTAGAGAAGATATCAGAATTATTGAAGGTAATTAAGATATTTGTAAAAAATAATCAAAAACAACAAAATATCTTGTTGTTTTTGATTATTGTTGTATTTTTTCAAAATTTAGGTAAAAAAGTGTCAATGTTGACAAATTGTGGATTAAAATGTATTTAATTTGACATTATGAAAAATATGTGTAATAATCATATAAATTTTGTGGGTCCTGTATGACTTGACAAATATAAATAAATAACGTATAATATTATCAATTATTAAATTATTCAAAAAATTTATGAACAACAACAAAGAAAAGAAAACAACACAAGGTCCAATAGACACAAACAAAGACTACTTATTAGACTGAGTAAATAAATTAACTGATGAGAAGCAAATAGCTCTTGCTAAAAAGCAATTAGCAGAAGGAAGATTAACACTTGCACAAATAAAAGAAAATGTAGAAGCAGGGAGTATTTTGAATATGTCTGTTGCAGATACATTGGGGGAAATGAATAAACCAGAAAATGCAGATACAGCCACAGCCATAGTGGCGCCAGCTGTTGAAACAGCACCAGTTGAAAAAGAAAAAAAATCTAAAGCTAAAGGAATAATCGCTGGATTTTTAGTACTCGCTGGATTAGTTGGAATATTTGGAGCTGGAATGGATAAAGGTGATGATGGAAAAATCAATGGATCACTTTTTAAAGGTTCTGATAAAAAAACAGAACAAACAGAACAAACAGCTGCTCCAAAGGTTGAAGAAAAAGTTGAGAAAAAAGATGTTGTTGCCGAAAAAGCAGAAATTCAGACTGTAAAAGAACCAATTTTGAGAGGAGAAGGTTTTAACTCTTTTATGGCAAGAATGGAGACAAAAGGGTATAAAATTTCCGATGAACTTAGAAAAGATATTTGATCACAAATGGTCGCAGCTCATAAAACAGGACTTAAGTTAGGTGATGTTACAATTTCTTTTAAGGTGGTAGAAAAAGAAGTTGTTGTAAATAACACTTGTCAATCAGATTTAATTTGTGGCGGAACTATGGGAGAAAATAAAACAATGAAAGTGGAGGTAAAAGAAGTTACTGGTATGTGTATTCCAGGTTATCATTGAACAAAAAGAGCTCCAGTGGTGAAAAAAGTTGACTCTGTTCAGAAAAAAATTGAGCATCACAAACACCACAAACACCACAAACACCACAAAAAACACAAAAAGGTTAAAAAGCACGAAGAGAAAAAAGAAGATCATTATGGAAATAATAATAAAACAGAAGATCAACGTTTTGGAGGAGGTGATGAAAATGATCATCAAAATAGAGACTTTGGTGGTGGTAATGAAAATGACAACAATAGAGACTTTGGTGGTGGTAATGAAAACAAAAATGACGGTTATGGCAATAATGACAGCAACGAAAGTTCTTCAGCAAGTCATTCATCAAATGATTCTTCAAGAGGGTTCGGGGGGTCAAATTAATACTTGACAAAATATATAATATGGTGTATTATATACACATGATTAAAAAGATTAAACAAATTACAAAAATTAATAAAAACAAAAATATGAAAAAATTTATACAAAAAATTACTTCAATCGTCGGTGTAGCTTTAATAGCTTTATTTAGCACACAAGCTTTTGCTGCTTCTTTAGCTTCACCAGCTGGATTGGATGTATTGGTAACAAAAGTTCATGGTGGATCATATTCACACAATATCAATATTCATGATGGTGATACTGTTCATTTTAATGTTCATGCTTACGCTAATGGAGGAGATGTATCAAACGTTAAATTATATTTAGGTAATTTAACAGGAACAGAAGTTAATGGAAACAAAACAATCAACGGTTATGTTGATGGTAATGGGGTTTCAAGAATTAATGATTCAGTAAATCTTCATTCATCAGAAAAAGTAAAATTGATTTTTGATCATTCAACTTTACAATTAAATGAATGTCAAAATGAATCATGTGCAGTATTGAGAAATTATAAAGCATATTATACTGCTACAACTTTATATAAAGACGAAAAGTTAAACGCAGTATTTACATACAAAGTAGAAAGAGTTGAAACTCCAGTAGAAGAAGACGTAGACGTTACAACAAACTCTGCTTCAAACATTGACACTGACTCTGCAAGATTAAGAGGAGAATTAGAAGAAGGAGACAATGCAACAGTATGATTTGTATACTCAAGAACAGATTCTACTCCAGAATGTAATGGAGATGATACAAGAGTAAACGTTTCAGGTTCTTTTGATAAAAATGATTCTTTCTCAAGAAACATTACAGGTTTAAGAGACAATACTAGATATTACTTTAGAGCTTGTGCTTCAGATGATGGAAAAACAGACGATGGAGCTGTAAGATCATTTAGAACAAATAAGGAAACAGTGGTAGAAGAAGACGTAGACGTTACAACAAACTCTGCTTCAAACATTGACACTGACTCTGCAAGATTAAGAGGAGAATTAGAAGAAGGAGACAATGCAACAGTATGATTTGTATACTCAAGAACAGATT
>JALUMP010000084.1 GCA_027039745.1 Candidatus Parcubacteria bacterium | reverse complement strand
GTTTTTTAAATATAGAAGAAAAAGAATATCAAAATAAATTACAAAACAGAGGTACTTCTTTTGATTCTGTGCAAGTTTATTTAAAAGAAATTAGTAAATTCAATTTGATACCAGCAGAAGAAGAAGTCAGATTAGCAAAAGAAATAGAAAAAGGTAGTGAAGAAGCACGTAAGCAATTAGCTAGAGCTAACTTGCGTTTAGTGGTTTCCATTGCAAAAAAATATGTTAATAAATCAGCTAATTTAACTATGCTTGATTTAATTCAAGAAGGTAACATAGGTCTCTACAAGGCAGTTGATAAATTTGATTGAGAAAGGGGGTATAAATTTTCTACTTATGCTACATGATGAATCAGGCAGTCTATAACTAGAGCATTAGCAGATCAATCAAAAACAATTCGTGTTCCTGTTCATATGGTTGAAACTATCACAAAATATAAACAGGTTTGACGTAACTTAACAAAAGACCTTGGACGTTTGCCAGAACCAGAAGAGATTGCGGTTGAAATGGATCTTCCTTTAGATAAAGTCTATACTATCATGCAAATTGATCAAGGTATTGTTTCTCTCGCAACACCAATAGGTGGTAGTGATGATGGAGGAACATCTGTTTTATCAGATTTTATATCTAATGATAATATTGTAGCAGGAGATATGGTAGTTTCCCCTGAAGACAGCTCAGACGATAGAATTTTAAGAGAAGAAATTGAAAAAGTTTTAGATTCTTTGCCAGAAAAAGAAAAAAAAATATTAAGAATGAGGCACGGTTTAGACGGTGGAGTTTTTCATACTTTAGAAAATGTAGGGAAAACTTTTGGAGTAACTAGAGAACGTATTAGACAAATCGAAGCGAAGGCTCATGAAAAAATTAGAGAAAATGCAGAAATGTCTAGATTAAAAGATTTTTTAAAATAAATAATATATATGAGTATTTTTCAACAAAAATTAGGAATAGATTTAGGAACTGCAAATGTATTGGTTTATAAACCAGGAAAAGAAGTAATAATAAATGAGCCATCAGTTGTTGCTGTATCAGAAGATAAAAAAAAGATTTTAGCTATTGGGCAAGAAGCGAAAACAATGGTTGGTAAAACTCCAGATGAAATTATTGCTTATAGGCCGATGAAAGACGGAGTAATTGCTGATTATAAAGTTACAGAAGCAATGCTTGCCTATTTTATTAAAAAAGCTTTAGGTTCTTTTTCCTTTATTAAACCAGAAGTTATGATTTCTGTTCCTGCAGGAATTAATTCTACAGAAAGACGTGCTGTTGTAGAGGCTGCAATGAAAGCTGGAGCAAAAAAAGTATATATCGTCAAAGAACCAATTTTGGGAGCCATTGGTAATGGTATAAAAATAGAAGAAGCTACAGGGAGAATGATTGTTGACATTGGAGGAGGAACAACAGATGTAGCTGTTATTTCCTTGGGTGGAATTGTTACAGCAGATTCTGTAAAATCAGCTGGAGACAAGATTGATAAAGCGATCGTTGATTATATCAAAAGAACTTACAATCTTGCTATAGGATATAAAACTGCAGAAAGAATAAAAATAGAAGTTGGAGCAGCTATTACTTTTCCTGCTTCTGAAGAACTCTCTGTTAAGGTATCTGGACGTGATTATACCACAGAATTACCAAAGACAATTACAGTCAAAACAAACGATGTTGTAAAGGCAATTTCTAAAAACCTTGGTGAGATTATTAAAGCGATAAAAGATGTTTTAGCTGAAACTCCACCAGAACTTGCTTCAGATATTATTGATTCTGGAATTATTTTTACTGGAGGAACAAGCCAATTAAGACGTCTGGCGGTATTGGTCGAAAAAGAAACAGGTGTAAAAGCTCAATTATCAGATGATCCTTTAACATCTGTTGCAAAAGGAACAGGTATTGCTCTTGACCACCTAGATTCTTACAAAAAAGTATTAGTTTCTAAAAAATAAAAGCTTTCTATGGCAGAAAAAAAAATTAATTCAATAGGCTTGATTATAGATGGAAATAGAAGATGAGCTGTAAAAAATGGATTAAAGAAAACCGAAGGACATAAAGAAGGTTTAAAAAAAGTTTTAGATACTATCGATTGAGTAAAAGAAGAAAAAATAGAAGATACTACTTTTTATGTTTTTTCTACTGAAAATTGAAAGAGAAAACCTTATGAAGTTAAGGCTTTGATGAGTTTATTTGAAAAAGTTTTTACAGAAAAAATAAATAAAATTATGGATAAAGAAGTTTCTGTAAGGTTTATCGGTGATTTAACATTATTTTCTTCTAAATTACAAAAAATAATGAAAAAAGCAGAAGAGAAAACGAATTCATTTAATACAAAAATAAATTTTGCAGCTTCTTATGG
>JALUMP010000083.1 GCA_027039745.1 Candidatus Parcubacteria bacterium | reverse complement strand
TCTTTTTTTATTCTAGTATGTTTAATATTAGCACCGACAACTCTCCCCTTTTTTATTTCATCTTTTTTACTATATTTTAAAACTTTTTTTTCATTAGGAAACAATAAAAATATTTTTGAATTTTCATTAAAATCATAAAAACCCATTACCTTATTGGCAAAAGTTATTTTTCCATTTCCTTGAATATACGTGTCTTCTGGAATCATAAATTTTTCTCCATTAACCATTATTATTCATTGTCCTAAATTCAAAATTTCTGATGATTTATTGATAACACTAATTGCATTATTTTTAAAATCAATATCCCCAAAACCAACAAGGGGAGATATAACTTTTATCTTTCTTTTGTGTGTTCCTGTAAAATGACCAACTTTTGTTGTTAAGGAAATAATATATTCTCCAGGAAATAAATACTCGTGAAAAATTTCTTTTCCATACTCTTTTGTTCCATCGCCCATGGTTCAAAAATACTCGGCTTCGTGTATTTCGTTATCTGTTAATCCGTATGCCCTACCAGAAAAACTAGCTCTTGCACCAACAACCGCAGCTGGAAATTCATCAATTTCTGCCTTAATTCTCTTTTTTCCATTTACAACATCAGTAAACTCCATATATGTGTTTGGAATAACAATACTTTTACTTCCATTATCATCATTATGATTATCAGTAGCAATTTTATTTTCTTTTCCAGCTGTATTTTCACAATCTTTCCACATATCTCCAATAAGACACAAAGAATTTCCATCATCTCCTCCAGAATCTGGGTTATAAGCAACAGCTGTTACAATTGTTCCAGCAGAATTTTTCAATTCTAATTTTTCTCCACCTGTATTTAATAAAGAAAAACCCGTTGATTGTAAAACAAGCCCAGAAAAATTATTTTTTTCTAAAAATTTATCTCTATTGTCTGTAATAATTCCAAAAGAGTCTTTAGCTAATTGAAAAGAAAGATTTTCATCATCCTTAAGTGTATGACAAGTTGGATTAGTTTTCCCTTCACAAAATTTCCAGCCATGCATATTTATATCAACACCTTCAGATAAATTCTTAATTTCAACTCACTCATACCCAGAATCTGTTCCATCTGGATTATACATAATCTCTGTAAAAACAATTTCAGCAAATAAAATATTTGGTAAAAATATAAAACTTATCATTAAAAATCAAAACAACTTTTTAACCATATTGTCAAAATTAACAAAAAAAAGTATAAATAGCAATTAGATTATTTTCTAAATAAATACTTCATAACACCTCTTTTTAAATTATTTACTTTATGAAAAAAATTATATATATTAATATCAGTTTTATTAATACTATTTATGATTTTGGATTGTCTATTTGTTATATAAGGTTTTACTCATGTAAAAGAAGCTCCTCCTAATTTTGCCAACAAACCTTCTTGCGCTCATCAATCTCCTATAACATGCATATTTATATTTTCATTTTTATCTTGGCTCTTAATATATTCTAGAAGATACCTAGATGGTTTTAAATAAAAGGGATTAGTTATTTTTATATACTGAACATTTAAACTCTCTGCTAAATTTACTACCCTTTCGTTTTTAAACAAATTATTAGAAGTTAAAACAACTCTTCCATTTTTTTTTAAATTTTCTATTTGTTGTAAAATATGGTTGTTAGTTATTTTATTTTTTCCAAAAGGCATTAATGTTCCATCCACATCCAAAATATATACTGTGTTTTGTTTTTGTGTATCTAAAAATTTTTTTGGTATTTCATGAAAGTGGTCTTTTGGGGAAATTTTTCCTTTTTCTTCTTCTACCCTAAAATGTCTTTTTATTTGTTCCATATTATTTAAAATGCTTAAACTCTAAAAAATTCGTTTATTCTTTCTTTAATATTTTCTGCTCTAAAAACCCCACTTCCAGAAACCAATCTTATAACTCCAGCTTCTTTTAATTTTTCAGCATTTGTGATTTTCACACCCCCATCAACTTGAATAGATATTTTTGGATACTTTTTTCTAAATGCACGAATTTTTCTATAAACTTTTGAAGTTAATTCTTGTCCTCCATATCCAATCTTTTCAATCCCCATAAATTGAATATAATCAAAATCATATTTTTCAAAAAGTTTGTTATATTCTTTAGCATTATGTTGTATCTGCACAGCCAACCCAATCTCTATTCTCTTCAATACATCTTGCGTTCTGAAAAATCTAAAAACCTTATCTCATCTTTGAGTTGAACCTAAATGAAAAACCACTCTTTCTGCTCCAGAGGCTTCTATCCCCTTTAACCACTTTTCAAACCTACCTTTTATTTTAGTATCTAAATCAACCATCATATCCAACTCTAAACCAACTTTTTTGGTTAGTTTTTTCAATCTCAAAAAAGAACTACTACAACCAGCAGAAGCTACGGTTTTTGAAGGCACAAACTTTCCATCACAAATATCTACCTGAATGAAATCAACAAAGTTTTCAACTTGTTTTATTTTTTTCTCAATTTTTGAAAAACTCTTTTCTAAAATTGCAGGTAAAATTTCTATTTGTTTTTTCATAAAATAATTATAACAAACATAAACAAAAGAGCGAAAATTCTTTCAGAATTTTCGCTCTTTTTTAATAAGAAAACTTTCAAAATTGAGTGCAATACAAGACGAAATTCAAACAGTTGAATACGACATAAAGCTACATAAAAACTTTAAAAATTGGATGAAGAACGAGGTGAGACTGAAAAAATAACATGAGGCGTATAAATATACGATGAATGTTATTTTTTCAGTCTCACCAAAGTTATTCGCCAATTTTTAAAGTTTTAAATTATTTCTTTAGGGCGATATTGTAGTGCCTCTAAAATATGTCCATCTTTTATCTCTCCCCCGTTATCCAAATCAGCAATAGTTTGCGCTATTTTTAAAATCTTATGAAAAACCCTCGGTGAAAAATCAAGTTTTTTTGCAGCATCTTCCAAAAGCTTTTTTTGCTCATTGTTTAAAATAATATATTTATTTATCTCTTTTACTCCAATATTTGAATTTAAAATTTCTTTCCCATATCTTTTTTCCTGAACTTTACGAGCTTTTTCTACTCTTGTTCTAATATTTTCTGATTTTTCTGCATTACTATTTTTAACTGACAATTTTTTATGCTCTACCTTAGAAACTTCTGTTCAAAGGTCAATCCTATCCATAATTGGGCCAGAAAGTTTTTTTCTAAAAGCCCTTTCTTCTGCAAAAGTCACATTTCCTCCATCTCTAAAAACTTCTGATGGTGGATTTAAGGCGGCTATCAAAATAAAATTTGCAGGAAACTTTACTGTTGCTTTAGCCCGAGAAATATTTACAAAATTATCTTCCAGTGGCTCACGCAAAGACTCTAGCACTCTTTTTTCAAATTCTACAAACTCATCTAAAAATAATACTCCGCGATGCGCCAATGTTACCTCTCCTGGTTTTGGGTAAGCCCCTCCACCAATTACCGCAACATACGAAGCTGTATGATGAGGCGAACGAAAGGGGGGGAGTGTAATTAAAGTTTGATCAAGTACCCCAGCTGCAGAATGTATTTCTGTCACCTTAAGAGATTGTTGTTGTGAAAGTTTTGGTAATATTCCAGTAAAAGCTCTTGCAAGCATTGTCTTACCAGTCCCTGGTGGACCATACATAGCTAAATTATGCCCACCAGCTGCAGAAATTTCTAAAGCTCTTTTTGCAACATCTTGTTCTATCACATCTGCAAAATCAACTGTATTTTCAACTTCATTATTTTCTATATCTTGTTTTTTGTAGGGAGTAATAATTTTTGATATTATTTTTTTATTTTGGTTTTCTTGATTTAAATGTTCTACTAAGTCAGATAAATGTTTTACTGGGAAAATATTTATCCCTTCTACTAGACTAGCTTCTTTTGCGTTCTCACTTGGTAAATATACTGAAGTAAAACCACTTTCTTTTGCTTTTTTTACCATTGCCAAAACTCCAGCTATTTTTTTTAAACTCCCGTCTAAAGAAAGCTCCCCAATAAAAATCTTTTTTTCTGGATTAAAATCTAAATATTCATTCGCTAATAGATATCCAATAGCCATCGGTAAATCAAACAATGGACCAACTTTTTTTTCATCAGCTGGAGATAAAGCAACTGTTACTTTATTTCTTGTTGGTAAATCTTTTTTTTCACTAATTAAACCAATATTTTTTATAGCGGCAGAAACTCTTTCTTTTGATTCCTCTACTGCTTTGTCAGGAAGACCCACAATTTTAAAAGAAGTTAATCCAGATTTATTAATATCAACCTCAACCTCTACAATAAAAGAGTTTAAAATATCAAATTGAGCAGAATAAATTTTTGCTAAATGCATCGGTATTATTCTATCACAAAATTGAAAAACATTTTTTTTATGGTATTTTTATTCCTATATGAAAGAATTTTTAATTTTACAAGTCCGACCAGAAGATAAAGCTTCTGATGGAGAATATAAGGCTTTCCTAAAATCAGGTGGGCTTAAAGAAAAAGAGGCAAAAAGAATGCGAATAGAAAAAGGTTTTACAGAAGAAATAAATCTTGACGATTATTCTGGAGTTATTTTAGGAGGAGGGCCATATAACTCAAGTGACAAAATCGAAAAGCAAAGTGAAGACCAAAAAAAAGCAGAAAAAGGATTATTCGAGCTAATGGACCAAGTTGTAGAAAAAGACTTCCCTTTTTTAGGAGCTTGTTATGGGGTCGGTATTTTGGGGACACATCAAAAATGTAATATCTCTAAAGAAAAATACGGAGAAGAAGTTGGTGCTGTGGAAATAACTCTAACAGACGCTGGAAAAAAAGATGACCTACTCAAAAATGTTCCTGAAACTTTTTCAGCCTTCGTTGGACACAAAGAAGCATGCCAGAGCTTATCACCACAGGCAACTTTATTAGCGAGCTCTCCGACTTGTCCTATTGAAATGTTTAAAATAAAAAATAATATTTATGCAACACAATTTCACCCAGAATTAGATGTTGAAGGTATAGTAGAAAGAATTCATATATATAAAGATTATGGATATTTCAAACCAGAAGAAATGAACTCTCTAATAGAAAAAGTAAGTGAAACTAAGATTATACATCCAGCTACTGTATTAAAGAATTTTGTTACTAAATATAAAAGATAAAATATTCTAAAAAACTGACAAAAACAACCAATATTTCACATTGGTTGTTTTTTATTTATCTTATACACTAATTAAAATAATATCAACAAATATGCAGCAAAAACAGGTAAGACAATATTATCTAACCCAAAAACAAAAAAATATTCTATTATAGTAAGTGCACTACTTATTATAAAAATTTTTCAAAGCAACAAGGGACTAACAAATAAAGAAAAAATTACCAACAACAAAAAAGTGCTTAAAAAAAAGACTAAACTACCTAATATTGTTTTTTCATGACTTGTAACAAATCTCTTTTTTCCAAATTTTTTTCCAAAAATAGAAGCAAGAGAATCAGAAAATGTTAAAACTAAAAAACCAAAAACAAAAGCCGCAATATTATTTGGCAAAAACAATAAAGCATTTAAAACCAGAGACACAGGAAAAAATAAAACACCCAAACTTATTCTTTTTATAACAAAAATAGCTTTATAAAAATTAAAAATATTATTTGCGAAAATACCAATAATCAAACAGGCACCAAACAAGATGATGTCTATTTTATTTAAAAAAAATGGGGAAATAGTAAAAATTAATCCAATAAAAATATGAGGGATTTTTCTAACAACCTCAGAATCAGCTTTATGTTTTTTTAAAAATTCACCAAGCAACAACGCAGTATTTACCCCTATTATAAAAAAGATAATTTTAAAAAAATGCATAATTAATATTTTAATATTTTATCTAAAACACCCTGATCTTTAAGGGCTTGAAAAAAAGGAGCTACAGCGCCACGTGAAACAGGCATTTTCGTTTTTCTTGGACCATTTTCTGCAAGAAAAACAAATGCATACTTTGGTTTATCATAAGGGAAAAAACCAATTGTTCAAGAATTAATATATTTTAATCCAACACCCCTTTGAGCTGTTCCAGATTTAGTAGCCATTTTCAAAAAAGGAAAATTCAAAGACCTTGTTGTTCCAGCTAAAACGGTTTGGCGCATGGCCTTTTTTACGACTTTATATGCATAATCTGAAAAATCTAATTTTCTTTTTAAATCTTTTTTTTCATCTTTTAACAATTTTGGTCTTAAAACTTCTCCATTATTTGCAATAGCTGCAGTTGCAACCAACATCTGTATAGGGGTTGTTAAAAAAGCATATTGTCCAATGGTAGTTTGATAAGTATTACCAAATGTTCATTTTTGCCCAAAGGTTTTTTGTTTCCACTCAATATCTGGAACAAGACCAGTATTTTCTGGCATTGCCTGTATTTCAGTTTTTTCTCCAATACTAAAATCATTAAAAGCTTTTTTTAATTTTACAATACCAATAGCTTTTTGGCTTTTATAGCCACCACCAAGCATTGCAAAATAAATATTAGATGATTTTGCGATAGCTGAATACATATCCAAAACTCCATTATTTCTATAATCTCTAAAAATAAAAGGGGCTGACGGATGAAATTTATTTGGAATTATAAGTTTTCCATTAGTAAATACTTTTTTATTCGGATTAATAATCTTTTCTTTTAAAGCTTCCATAGCAACAAAAGGTTTTGTAATAGACCCAGGAGTAAAACCACCAGAAGTTGCTCTATTTAAAAATGGTTTATTTTTATCTATAATATATTTATTAATTTCTTTTTGTTTCTCTCCATTAACCAAGATATTGGAATCATATTCTGGCAAAGATACTAATGCTAAAATCTGACCATTCCGAATATCCATCATAGCACCAGCTCCTCCAACAAAATGATATTTTTTTATATATTCATCCAGTTTTTGCGCCATTATATTCTGAGTATCAAAATCAATTGAAAGATAAATATTTTTACCAGAAGTTGCTTCTTTTTGTTTATTTTTTGATTTTATATTTCCATGAGAATCAACTTCTAAAATCTGATAACCTAAATTACCATTTAATATCCCATTAAAATATTTTTCAATTCCAGATTTTCCAACATATTCTTTTTCAAAAAAGTGATTACTTTTATCTTTTTGCGGATAAGATAAAAAACCTAAAATATGTGCAAAACCTTTTTGTTCTATATATTTTCTTTTTGAAAAATCTTCATCGTCTTGTTTTGTGTTTCAAATTAATTCTTTTCCATTTCTGTCAAAAACAACCCCCCTATTAGAAAACACAACAGCTTTTTTAATAAAATTATTTTGTGTCCTTAGAAAGGCTTCTTCACCATGCAATATCTGCATTACGAAAACTTTAGATACAAAAAACAAGCTAACTAAGACGAAAAATATTAATAAGAATATAAAAATATTTTTCGATAGAGGTTTTTCTAAAACCCCTTCAAATTTGTCTACATCAAACTCTGGTAAATTCTTATTATCTATAAAAGCTTCACTGGCGTCAAAATCAATATTTTGTCTCTTTTTTGTTTTTAATCCAAACATTTTTTAATTATATCATGTTCGAAAATACAATTGTATTTATAAAAGAAAAATATGATAAATTAAAAAACAATACAATAAAAAATGATACTAAAATAAAAGGGGCAAAAGGAACTTCTGATGACAGTTTAAGCTTTTTTTTAAATAATAAAACAGGGATAGCATATAACGCTCCTATCCAGAAAGAAAGAAAAACAAACAAGAGAATTTGCAGAGGGTCTCTAAAAAATAACGATAATACAAAAATCAATTTTCAATCAGCAAAACCCATAGCTTTACCCTTAGAAAAAAACCAAAGACTAAAAAATGGCAATGCAGCCAAGAAAGAATACAATAATACTAATCAAAAAGAACTAAAATCAAAATTAAATGTTTGAAAATTAAATACATTATAAAAAATACTTATAAGAAATACTGGATACAATATAATATTAGGAATAATCTTATATCTTAAATCAAATAAAAAAATAATAAATAATCCAGAAATAATAATTAATAAAAATAATAAATCTAACCAAAAAGAAGAAGTGAATAATATTTCATATTTTGTAGTTAAAAAATAAAAAGCTGTCGAAAAAACTATTCCAGAAAAAATCTCTATTAAAAAATATTGTGAAGAAATTTTAACCTTACAGCCGCTACATCTACCGCCTAAAAATATAAAAGAAAAAAGTGGCACTAATTCCCATCATTTTAATTTCTTTTGACAATGAGGACAATGAGACCTACGGTTGATTCTTTTTCAAAAACTTTTTGTAGTTTTTTGTTCAAAAACATTTGGCTTAATCTCAAAAGTAACAACATTTAAAAAAGACCCCATAACTGTCCCAAACAAAAAAACGTTCACATAATATATAATATATAATAGATTTAACATTTTTATAATATATCACTTATCCACCTAAAAAGAAAACAACCATCACAGGCTGTTTAAAATTATTTTTTCTTTGTTTCTTTCTTTTTGACTTCTTTCTTGGCAACTTTCTTTTTTGTTACTGTTTTTTTAGTTTTAGATTTTTTGACATCTACTTCCTCTGTTACTACTTTTTTATCCAAAACTTGTTTCCCTCTATAAAAACCACATTCTAAACAAACTTTATGTCTTTCGTGATATGCACCACAATTTGCACACAAAGATAGTCTAGGTGCTACAACACCATGATGACCCCTTCGGTTTCCTGTATGCCCCTTTGTTACTCTCATTCTGCTACTCATAATTTGGCTATTATAACAGGTCAAAGAGCTCAAAGCAAGTAAATAAAAAACAACCGAATGGTTGTTTTTTTACTTTAAAGTATATTCTAAATAAATAGCAAATTATCTAACAGCTTCTTTTAGTTTTTTACCTACTTTGAATTTTGCTGTATTCATTGCTTTAACATGAACAACAGCTCCAGTTCTTGGATTTCTAGCATCTCTTGCTTTTCTGTGAGTAATACTGAAAGTTCCAAAACCTGTAAGTGCTACTTTATCTCCTTTTACAAGAGTCTTTGTAACAGCTTCTGTAAAAGCATTTATCATTCTTTCTGCGTCTGCTTTAGTACAGTCAACACTGTCAGCTATATAGTCAACTAATTGTGATTTATTCATAAAAATTTTTATTAAATCTTATTAAATGTCGTCACTTTTTTCAAAGTTCCAACTTAAATTTCCTTCACTCAATAAAAGCAATAGCTTTATTTTTGAAGATAAACTAAAGAATTTACTTAAATTCTCTTTTTTATTATATAAG